>JARKQW010000148.1 GCA_029974695.1 Syntrophobacteraceae bacterium
GGTGCGACCGACCCCGGCTTTCGGTGTTTCTCCTCATGCCTTGTCGGGTGAGCCTCTCTCCTTGTGCTCTTTGCGGCCGACCTGTTTCAATCAACCCTCGGGGCTGTCGGGGAAAGCCCGGATACGCGCACGATTTCCGGTTTGTTCCGGCTTCCGGAGTTGACCGGGCGAGGAGTGCCCTGGGGGTCGTCGGGATCCGAGGGGCGGAAATCCCGTCCCCCACGATGCCCGCTCCCGGAAGCCGAGAGTGCCCGGGTTGCTGCAAGACGGGGAAAGGTCTCGGTCGGGTTCATCGGATCGCAGGATGGAGGGGGAAGAAGGCCGGGCCGGAGGGGACAAGGGACAAGACGTGGGCGGTTACGCATGGGCGCCAGGGCAGGGGGATCGGGGGAGAAAGTGATTGGACGGTTTGGTTGGTTTCGTTGGTTTGCTTGGTTGGTGGCGACGGTATTGCTGCCTTGGGGTGTTGGGGCCTCCTCGTCTCCCGGCTTCCCCGCCTCCGGGCCTCCCGGCCTTCCGTCCGCCCAGCCTCCCCACCTTTCCCCCGTCGGGTCCCCCGGCCTTTACGAGTGCGAGATCGTTCGCACCTATCCTCATGATGCGGAGGCCTTCACCCAGGGACTCCTCTTTGACGGTCGGCATCTCTATGAAAGCACCGGGCTTCGGGGGAAATCCTCGATCCGCCGGGTGGATCTTCGGACCGGAAAGGTCCTCGAGAGTCGCCTCCTGCCCCTGCCGTACTTCGGCGAAGGGCTCGTTCAATGGCAGGATCGCCTGATCCAGTTCACCTGGACTTCCCGCAAGGCGATCGTCTACGACAAGAAGGACCTGACCCCGATCGGCGAGCTTCCTTATCCTCATGAAGGGTGGGGGATCACGTCGGACGGAACATTCCTGGTAGCAAGTGACGGCACCCATATCCTTCGCTTCCTGGATCCCCTCAGCCTCGAGAGCCTTCGCGAGCTTCCCGTCACCGACGGGGAAACGCCCGTTCCCTCCCTGAATGAGCTCGAGTACGTCCGGGGAGAGATTTTTGCCAATGTCTGGATGAAGGATGTCGTCGCCAGGATTTCCCCCCACACAGGGGAAGTGCTGGGCTGGGTGGACCTGAGTTCCCTGCGGGCCGCCCTGGGAAACGCCCCCCGGGCGGAGGCTCTAAACGGCATCGCCTATGACGCCTCCGCCGATCGCTTGTTTGTGACGGGAAAGTGCTGGCCATTGCTTTTCGAGATCAGGATACGGCCCAGGTAGGCCGAGGGCTGGAGGCGAGGGGCAAGAGGTTGAGAGCGGGGGGCTAGGGGCTGGAAAGCTGGGAGGCTGGGAAGTGGTGTAGGGTGGGTGGAACGAAGCCAAGCCCACCGGGGGCCCGAAGCCGGAGGCGGGGGGGGCAGGGGGGCGCCCAAGGGCAAGGTTGTGGACCTAAGGACCGACGAAGCCCCCGTCGCCCCTGTTTCGGGGGGAGGATCGAGGAAAGGGGGGCGTTTGGAGCCGATCTTCCCTCACTCTGCCCCTTTCCCTGAGGGAGAGGGAACGTTATGTCGACGGCCCTGTGACGCCGGGGGCGGCATTCTCGGAGTTCAAGGGGAAGAATTTTGTAAGTGCTTGTTTTTTCATTACTCTCTGCAATATCGCCGGCAATGCCCCGTTGCGGCCGTCCTCGGCGCTGTGTTACAATACAATCCCGTCGCGGGTGAACGACCATAGAAGCCGAACCATTCCTCCTCATCCATGTCGTCAACCGGGTTCCCCAGCGAAATTCGTCGCGCCGGCCAACCTGAACCGTACCGAACGACACCCAGGGATTCGTTCGGTAAGACGCAGAGAGGTTCGCACCATGACAGCAGCATCGAGGACTCCTCCCGAGGAAGAGCAAATGCTGCGGGAGATTTCCGCAGCCCTCGCATCCTTTGATCGGCGGAGGGACCAGGTGATTCCCATCCTTCAGATGATCCAGGAAAGGTATTCCTACCTTTCCATGGGAGCCATGAAGCGGGTGGCGGACCACGTGGGGATCGCCACCAGCGAAGTTTACGGGGTGGCAACCTTTTACAACCAGTTTCGGTTCCATCCCCCTGGGCGCCACCAGATCCACATCTGTCTGGGCACGGCCTGCCACGTGGTGGGAGGAGACGTCATTCTGGAAAACGTGGAGCGCAGGCTGGGAATCAAGGAAGGAGAGACGACTCCGGACGGCGAATTCAGCGTGGAGCGCGTGGCGTGCGTGGGCTGCTGTGCCTTGGCTCCCGTAGCCCTCGTGGACGGGGACACCTTCGGACAGATGGCTCCCAGCAGGGTGGAAGGGATCTTTCTGGGGTTTGATCTGGACAGGGAACGCCGGGAACGGGAAGGCGGAAAAGGCGATGTCGCTCAATCCCCACCTCCTCAGTGATCGTTTCCGTCAGATAGCCGAGGAATCCCGGAGCCGCATGAAGGAGAAGGAACGGCCGGACATTCCCCTGATCACCATCGGAATGGCGACGTGCGGCCTGGCGGCCGGGGCGGCCGAAACCAAGATCGCCTTCGAAGAATCCCTCAAGGACCGGAAGGTGGAGGCCCGGGTGGTTCCCGTGGGATGCCTGGGGCATTGCTACGCGGAACCGCTGGTTCTCATCCAAAAGCCGGGGTTTCCTCCCATCTACTACAGGGAGGTCACGCCGGGGAGGGCTCGGGTCCTTGTCAAGGCCTTCCTCGAAGACGGGGACCCCGTTTTCGAGTACATGTATGCTGCCCGGGACGAAAACGACATGATCCCGTCCCTGCACGATTTTCCCCGGTTCAGCCTCGAGAGCCGGGTGGTCCTGCAACGGTGCGGGGAGATCGATCCCCGGGACCTCGACCATTATATCGTGGAAGGCGGCTACGAGGGGTTGGTGACGGCCCTGGGGCTGGGTCCCCACGAAATCATCCGCAAGATGCTGGTTTCGGGGTTGAGGGGGCGTGGAGGAGCGGGATTTCCTACGGGCCTCAAGTGGCAGCTGGCGAAGAACTTCCAGGGTGATCGCAAGGTGGTCGTCTGCAATGCCGACGAAGGGGACCCCGGGGCCTACATGGACCGAACCCTGCTCGAAAGCAACCCGCACCAGATGCTCGAGGGACTCATCATTTGCGGATATGCCGTCGGAGCGGACCTGGGCATCGTCTACGTCCGGGCCGAGTACCCCCTGGCGGTGAAGATGGTGTCCGAAGCCATACGGCAGGCGAGGGAGCGAGGGTTCCTGGGAGAGAGAATCCTGGGAACGGATTTCACCATGGACGTCCGTGTGTTCCGCGGGTCCGGGGCCTTCGTTTGCGGAGAAGAGACGGCCCTCATCCAGTCCATCGAGGGCAAACGGGGCATCCCCCAGTATCGGCCGCCTTACCCGGTCCAATCCGGCCTCTTCGGCAGGCCCACGGTCATCAACAACGTGAAGACCCTGTCCTCGGTGCCGCTCATTCTCGCCAAGGGCGGGCGCTGGTATAGCGCCATCGGGGCCCAGAACAGTCCCGGCACGGCGATTTTCTCCGTGGTGGGAAACGTCAAGCACCCGGGACTGGTGGAAATCCCCATGGGGACCACCCTTCGCACCCTCATCTTTGACATTTGCGGTGGGATCCCCAAGAAGAAACGGTTCAAAGCGGTGCAAATCGGAGGCCCTTCGGGGGGATGCCTTCCCGAAAGCTTCCTGGACACTTCCGTGGACTTCGATTCCCTGGTCCAGACCGGGGCCATCATGGGCTCCGGCGGCCTGGTGGTCATGGATGAAGACAGTTGCATGGTGAACGTGGCCCGGTACTTTCTCGAGTTCACCCAGAAGGAATCCTGCGGGAAATGCACCTTCTGCCGAATCGGGACCCGTCACCTTCTCAACACTCTCAACCGGATCACCCGAGGGCAGGGGAAAGAAGAAGATCTCGCCCTGCTCGAATCGCTGAGTGAAGACATCAAAGAGGGAGCCATGTGCGGTCTGGGAAAGACGGCTCCCAACCCCATCATCACGTCCCTGCGATACTTTCGGGAAGAATACGAGGCCCATGTCCGGGAAAGGCGATGTCCGGCCAAGATGTGCCGTGCCATGACCGCCTTCTACATAGACCCGGAAAAGTGCTCGCGGGGATGCGAAGTCTGTGTGGGATGCTGCCCGGTGGAAGCCATCTTCTCCGCCAAGGATCGGAAGAAAGCGGTGGATCAGAGCCGATGTGTGAAGTGCGGCGAGTGCGCGGTGGTCTGCCCTCCCGAATACGATGCCGTGAGAAAGGTATCGCCGCCCGAACTGGCTCCCGTGGTTGAAAGGCCTCAGACGCGAACGAAATGATCGAACTGACCATCGATGGGAAGCCCATCCGGGCGCAAGAGGGAAAGAGCCTGCTCCGGGTCTGTCTGGAAAACGGCATCTATGTCCCTAATCTATGCTTCCTGGAGGAGATGACGAATCCGCCCGCCTCTTGCCGCTTGTGCTTTGTGGATGTCCAGGGAGAAAAGCGACCGGTGCCCTCGTGCAAAGTCCAACCCAAGCCCGGCATGGTGGTGGTGACGGACACTCCCCGGGTAAGAGAGCTCCAGCGGTCTGCCCTTCGACTGCTGCTTTCCGTCCATCGGGCCGAATGTCGGCAGTGTGGGTCCAACCGAAAGTGCGAACTGCAGCGAATGGTGAAATTCCTGGGAGGGGTGCGTCTCAAACCCCGCAGGTACGAAAACCTTGCCCGGGAACTCCCGCCGGACCAGGACCACGGCGTTGTAAAATACCGGCTTCAGCGCTGCGTGCTCTGCGGCCGATGCGTGTACGTGTGCGCAAAGCTGCACCCGATCCCGGTGTTGACCTTTGCCAAGAGGGGCTTCGACACGATCATCAGCGCTTACGGGCGGGAGGATGCCCGGGAGCTTTGCCGGGAATGTCGCGCCTGCGTCCGCGTCTGCCCGGTGAGCGCGCTGGAGATCGGGGAATAAGGGATGGGCCGGGGGGCGAGGGGCTAAAGGTTGATTGGTTAGTTGGCGAGGGGCTGGTTGGTTTTGCTCGTTTAAGTTTGTGAGCTACGTTGCGGCGCCTCTCTCTCTTTAAGGTTCCCCCCAAAGTCTAGACAAAAAACGGGTCAACCTAAGCTTTTTTTCACCTCCTCCGACCAGCCTTTCTGAACGGGCTGTGTTATGCTTCCTCTGCCCACCCACCCTACACCATTCCCCAGCCTCCCGGCTTCTCGTCCCAAATTACTTCTCAAGCTTTTGCAGTCCCGAACCGATGGATAGGACATGCGACATTTGCCCGCAGGCGGGGAATATCGAGGTTCCGGTTTTTCGGAGCGACTCGCTGCGGGATTGTGACGAGGCAAAGGTTGGGGATTATGCAGAAGGGGGCAGGTATGTTCAAGCGGTGCGTTCTGGTGGGTGTGTTGGCGGTGGCTGCGACTGTGATTGGCTGGTCTCTACAGGCGACGCAAGTCTGCGCGGTGGAAGGAATTCATTATGACGGATCCTCTCAGATCTACTGGGCCCTGGTGAAAGATTCCATGGAGGCCTTCACCAAGGAAACGGGAATCAAGGTTACCGCCGAGGATCGAAAGACCCAGGATGCGGTTCCGTCGCTGGTTTCGGGCAGGTGCAACGTTGGCGGCCTGGCCAGGAAGATGAAACTGGCCGAAAAGTCCCAAAGTCAAGACCTGACGGAAACCCTCATTGCCAGGGATCATATCGCCGTTTTCGTCCCTGCGGGCAGCAAGGCCGAAGAGGTTACCAAGGAACAACTTCGAAAAGTCTTTTCAGGCCAGATCACCGATTGGAAGGACCTGGGCGATGATCCCGGCCCCATCCAGGTGGTGATTCCTCAAACCAAGACCACCTGCAACCGAAATTTCACCGAATTGGTCATGGGGGATGCTCCTTTTGCCCAGTCCAGCGTCATTACCGAGACGGCGGGGGCCGTGTTGGATGCGGCCAAGGGCAAGCGGGCCATCTCCTTCATTTCGTTTGGAGCCGTTTCCAAGACGGCCGATTTCAAGGTGCTCAAAGTGGACGGCAAGAAGCCCGGGGAAAACGGCTATCCCATCGCCCAGGAGATGTACTTTGCCACCATGGGACCGCCGTCGGGGGACGTGAAAAAGTATGTCGACTTTTTCCTTACGGGATCGGGAAAGGAGATCATCCTCAAACAAGGCTTGCTGACGGTTCAGTAGCTGAGAGAGGGCCTTGGGTCCTCCCCGGTGCCTATCGGTTTTGAGGGAAGTGTCCGGGTTGTCCCTACACTCTCCTTGTCCAAACGCCGGGGAGAGGAGGGGATCGGAGAGGGGGGGACTTCATCCGATCGCCTCTGTTGACGACGTTCCCGTTCCCTCCCTCCAGGTGCAGGAGGCAGACCATGAGAGTGCGCGCAAAGCTGGGTACGAGGATCATCCTGCAGACCATGATCCTCTCCCTGGTCCCGATATTTGTCGTTACGGGCCTCAATGTCATGAACGCCAAGAACGAGATGGAGAAACTCGTTCGCCAGGACTTCACCAACATGATCGGCTTCGTCTGGGAGATCATGGAAGCCTACGAAGCCCTGGTCAAGGAAGCCGAGATCGGAGAAGAGATCGTCCTGATCCTCCAGGCCCGTGAGCAGGAAAAGAACTTCATCATCAAGGAGGACGAAGCCAGCATCAAGGCGTGGCACGCCATCATGGGGGAGATCAAGAAATCCCCCGTGTATGTGGGGGATGTGCCCGCAAGTCTCAAGCACTACGAAGCGGTGTTCGAAAAATTCAGCCGGGGCATGCTGGCCAATATCGGGGACCTTGCCCAGGCGGGACAGGCCCTGGAAGCCGAAATCAAGAAAACGGTCAAGACCGTCAAGTACGCGGAATACCAGGAGGCCATCCGGACCAAGGTCATCGGTCCCAAGAATTCCGACGGGACTCGAGACCTGAACAAGGGCATCCGCGTGGGAGCCACCGGGTACATCTTTTTCCTCAAGCCGGACGGGAAGTTGATGGGGCATCCGACCCTCGAATCCAAGACCCTGGCCAATGCGGAACTGGCGCGGATCATCGGTCAACGGAAGGACGGGTACACCACCTACCGGGAAAACGGTCGGGATAAGATCGCGTTTTTCAAATACTACGCCCCTTGGGATTGGATTGTGGTGATCGATGCCGTTCAGAGCGAAGTGATGAACGTGAGCAACATCATCAAAGTGGGGTTGAGCGTCGCGGGGACCTTCACTCTTCTCGTCGCCGTTCTCAACTTCTTCTTCGTGCGGTCCATCACCCGGCCCATTCACAATCTCCTGGACGGCCTGTCCGAAGGGGCCAACCAGGTGGCGTCGGCATCTTCCCAGGTCTCGACCGCAAGCCAGTCCCTGGCCGATGGAGCTTCCGCCCAGGCGGCGTCCCTCGAGGAGACTTCCTCGTCTCTCGAGGAAATGTCGTCCATGACTCGCCAAAACGCGGAAAATGCTCGGCAGGCCAACGATCTCACCCGGGATACCAACCGGGTGGTGAACCAGGCCAACAGCGTCATGACCGAGTTGACCCGTTCCATGCAGGAGGTTTCCACGGCCAGCCAGGAGACCTCCAAGATCATCAAGACCATCGACGAGATCGCCTTTCAAACCAACCTGTTGGCCCTGAATGCCGCCGTCGAGGCGGCTCGTGCCGGAGAAGCGGGGGCCGGGTTTGCGGTGGTTGCCGAGGAGGTGAGAAACCTTGCCATGCGGTCGGCCGAAGCCGCCAGGAATACCTCGGTGATGATCGAAGGCACCGTCAGGAAGATCCAAGACGGGGTCAAATTGTTGGGAAGGACCAATGAGGCCTTTCAAGAGGTAGCCCGGCACACGGACCAGGTCGGCCAGTTGGTGGAAAGGATTGCGGCGGCCTCCAACGAACAGGCCCAGGGGATCGAACAGGTGAGCAGGGCCGCGGCGGAAATGGACCGGGTGACCCAACAGACGGCGGCGAGCGCCGAGGAATCGGCCAGTGCGTCGGCACAGCTCAGCGCCCAGGCGGAGCAAATGCTGTCGAGTCTGGATGATCTGTTGAAGCTCATCGGCCGCAACGGGAACGGGAATCAGGAAAGCCGGGGCGCAGGGCCCCGGGATGAGGAGCCCCGGGCCGGGGCGCAACGCGTCTATGCCGCGGTTCGGAAGCCTGTTGCGGCATCGGGAGAACTTCCGGACGCAAAAACCGGCTGCGCGGCCCTGCCTTCTTCCCGTCCGACTCCCGGGAGGAAGCTCATCGACGGTTAGAAACCCTGGGACGGTATGGAAGCCCAAAGTCCCCCCCCACGGGGCTCCGGGGCCGCCGGGCGGGGACGATTCGCCTGAGGGGGATTCTCCAACGACGGGGCAAGACGTGGATCGAGTCTCGACGGGCGCAGACAGACCACGCCGACGCCGTCTCCTACGGCGGCGCCGGCACAAAGTCTCTTGGAAGTAGACGAACACCCGAAGGGGGAAGTCGCGGTTTCGTTGCACGAGGAGAGGAAAGGCCCGCCCGGAAGGGCGGGTGCACCGACTGCGCATGCAGCGGCGGGGAAAATTTGGGCGTCGAGCAATCGCTTGACCTCCCAAGAAGAACCTGCTTAAATGGGTGCCAAAGCAGTGAATGGTTTCGAGAGTCGCCGGGGTTGGAAGGCAGGGCTCCGGCAAGGGCTCGATAAAGGCAAACTGCTCGAA
>JARKQW010000410.1 GCA_029974695.1 Syntrophobacteraceae bacterium
GTTGGTCGGTCGGTTGGCTAGGGGCGTAAGGCTGGAGGCTGGGGGTTGGGAAGCGGTGTAGGGTGGGCCTCGCTTCGCTCCACCCACCCTACGCCCCTCACGACATCCCGGCATCCCGGCTTCCCGCACGATCCGAACCCGGTGCGATCAAAACCCGGCCCCTCGCCCATTCCTTCCCGGCCTCCCAGCACCCCGGCCTACCTCAGCTTCATCTTGCGCAGGCGGATGGATTGGGGGGTTACCTCCACCAGTTCGTCTTCGCCGATATACTCCATGGCCTGTTCGAGGGTGAATTGGCGGGGCGGGATGAGGCGCAGGGCTTCGTCGGATCCCGAGGCCCGGATGTTGGTGAGCTTTTTCTCCTTGGTGATGTTCACCCGGATGTCGTCGGAGCGGGAGTTCTCGCCCACGATCATGCCCGCGTAGACGGGATCTCCCGGATTGACGAAGATGGTGCCCCGGGGTTGAAGGTGGTGGATGGCGTAGGTCACCGCCTTTCCGTCCCGGTCCGAGACCAGCACCCCGTTGGGTCGGCCGACGATCTCTCCCGCATAGGGAGTATGGCCGATGACCAGGGTGTTGAGGATTCCCGTGCCCCGGGTGTCCGTCAAGAACTGGCTTCGAAAGCCGATGAGGCCCCGGGAGGGGAGTTCGAACTCGAGGCGGACGCGCCCGAAGCCGTTGTTCACCATCTTGGTCATCCGGCCCTTCCGTGAGCTGAGCATCTCGGTGACGATCCCCAGGAACTTTTCGGGTACATCCACCACCGCCAGCTCTTTGGGTTCGACCAGCTGTCCGTGGACGGTTCGAGTGATGATTTTGGGCTTGGACAGGGAGAGTTCAAAACCTTCCCGCCGCATGGATTCCACGAGCACCGCCAGTTGGAGTTCCCCCCGGGCGCTCACCCGATAGGAATCCCGGTTCTCCGCCGGTTCCACCCGCAGGCTCACGTTGTAGAGGAGTTCCTTGTCCAACCGTTCCTTGATATGTCGTGAAGTGACGAATCTTCCTTCCTTCCCGGCCAGGGGAGAGGTGTTGACGGAAAAGACCATGGAGAGGGTCGGGTCCTCGACGGTGATGACGGGCAGCGGTCGAGGATCTTGGGGGTCTCCCAGGGTATCCCCGATGAAGACGTCCTCGACCCCGGCCACGGCGGCGATATCCCCGGCTTCCACCGTCCGCCGTTCCACCCGGTTGAGCCCCTCGTAGGCGTACAGCGCGCTGAGGTGGGTCTTTCGGAGAGGAATCCCCGCCTTGAGGAGGGTGACTTCCTGTCCGCAGTGCAAAGTGCCGTTCACGACCTTTCCCACGGCAATCCGGCCCACGTAGTCGCTGTGTTGGAGGGTGGTGACCAGGAATTGGAGCGGGGCCCCGGGGTCGCAGGAAGGGGAGGGGATGGAGCGCAGGATGGCTTCGAAGAGGGGCACCAGGTCCCGTCCCCGGCCGTCCGGTTCCGTGAGGGCCACTCCGGCCTTGGCGTTGGTGTAGAGGACGGGAAAGTCCAGCTGCTCCTCGGTGGCGTCGAGGTCGATGAAAAGATCGAAGACCTCGTCGAGAACCTCGCCGATGCGCCGGTCGGGCCGATCGATCTTGTTGATCACCACGATGGGCGGAAGTCCCCGGGCCAGGGCCTTGCCCAGGACGAACCGGGTCTGGGGAAGGGGGCCTTCGGTGGCGTCCACCAGGAGCATGACTCCGTCCACCATGTTCAGGGTTCGTTCGACTTCGCCGCCGAAGTCGGCATGACCGGGGGTGTCCACGATGTTGATCTTCACTCCCCGGTACACCACCGCCGTGTTCTTGGCCATGATGGTGATGCCCTTTTCCCGTTCGAGATCGAGGCTGTCCATGACTCGTTCGGCCACCGGCTCGTTGTCCCGAAAGATGCCGCTCTGCCAGAGCATGGCATCCACCAGGGTCGTCTTGCCGTGGTCCACGTGAGCGATGATGGCGATGTTGCGCAAATCCGTTCGTGTCTTCAAGGGAATCCTCAGTCAATCGTCGCATGTTGCTGAAAGCTTCCGGAATCTTTCCGGCACAACAGCAAGGGTCGAGCCGGGTGGAACCGGACCTTTCCGTCCGATCCCCCGGGGCGCACATCTGTCGGCGCGGAGCTTAACCCGACCCCGCCGCGGAATTCAACCCGACTGGGAGCACTTTCCAACGATAAGAAAGCCCCTTCCTCCTCGGAAGGCTTCCCGCGGGCGGCGCGCCGTAAGCACCTTGCTCGATCTCGGAGCTGAGAGTTTCCTTTGCGGGTTTCTCCGGGCAAGGAG
>JARKQW010000473.1 GCA_029974695.1 Syntrophobacteraceae bacterium
GCCGATTGCATGTGTGAGGGTTTCCATTCGTTTCAGCCCACCTGCGGCCGGGCTTTCGGGTCGTCCCGTTCAAGAACCGGGGCAGGAGACGAAGCCCCCACGGCCTCGGGGAAAACCCATCCTGGACGATCCGGGGGAATATACATCAATCAGGACCGGGGAGGTCAAGCAAGATTGACGGGAAGGGCGAGGGGCGAGGGGCGAGGGGCCGGGAGGCGGTGGTGGGTGGGTGAAGCGAAGCGAAGCCCACCGGGGGCGAGGGGGGATCTCCTCCCCCGGCCCCCGGGATTCCATGGCCCGAACCCGGGCCTCAGGAGATCTCTTTCGCCTCGAGTTGGCTCAGGGCCAGCTTCGCCTTGATCAGTCGCTTGTAATAGGACGCCACCTTGTCCGCCTTCCCTGCGGCCAAGGCCTTGAGCAGGTCGCCTTCGAGCTCGGCAACTTCCAGGCGTTCGTAGTAGTCGAGCATTTCCTTCAGGTGGGCCAGCACGATCTTTCCCGTCAAGACGGGGTGATTGTTGGTGACGTTGGCATCGGCAAACCGAATCCCGTGCTCGAGCTCGACCTCGAGACCGACCCGGAATTCCTCGAGGTCAATGTTCATTCCCTGGACATTCACCTCGTCGAGGATGATTCGGGCCTCTTCGGGCAGGACCTTCGCCTCGGTGAGGGCCGACCAGTCCCGAAGGTTCAGGAGCTTGCACACTCGTTGTACTTCCTCGACGGTCACATATACGGGCAAATCCATGGACTCCTCCTCTCGTTAGGGGTTTTTCAAGACCTGATTTGAGCGATTCCGAGACCATCCCCTCGTCATGCCCAGAAGGCCGGCACCCATAGGGTAGGCACGCTTTTCAGGGGGCCCCGTTTGTCCGCGGGAATGACGAAACGGGATGCGTGCCGGCCAAATCGCTCAATCCAGGCAAGAGCCATCGGGCGCAGATCTCCGTGTCGCGATCCGGACCCGATTCGATGGTGAAACTGCCCCCGGACAACTCCACCCAGTCCTTCATCTTCCGGAGACCAGGGGGCCTTTTCCCCGATTCTTTCCGCAGCACCTCCTTCGGATCGAAGCCGAGTCCGTCATCCCGAACCGTAACCTTGAGGATGGAATCCGCTTCCTGAACGGCCACGCGGACCCGCTGCGCCTTGCTGAGATCGAGGACATCGGACAGGGCTTCCCGCAGGACCCGATAGATGACGATTTTCAGAAGGGCCGGTATGTTGGGCTCCCGGGGATCCATGCGCGCCTCGACCAGGATCGACGGACGTTTCTCCCGGACCTGGTCGCACAACCGTTGAACGGCGGCAAGGAGGCCTTGCTCGTCCAGTAAGGGCGGTCGAAGGTCTTCGATGACGGCATTCACCCCGCCGAAGGCACCTCGGACGGCCAGGTGGGTCTCTTCGAGCAGTTTTCGCTTCCCGGCATTCTTCTCCCGGGCCAGGAGTTCTTCGAGTCCGGAAACCGCCTTTTCCAGAGGCCCCCCCACGGCTTCCTGAAGGGATCGCGCCAGCTCTTTTCTCTCCTGTTCCTGGGTTGCCAGGAGTTGGGAGGAAAGAAGGGTCCACCTTTGTTCGGACAATCGCAGGGCCTCGAGAGTCTCTTTTCGCTGGGTGATGTCCTCGAGGACGGCGATCCCGCCCAGGACTTCTCCGTCCTTGGAAACAATAGGCCCATATTCCGCCTTGATGTAAGAGATCCGTCCCCCCTCGACGGGCAGGTAGCTCCCTTCGTAGGAGGCCGTCTTGCCGCGAACACAGGCCGACACGGCCGTCTTCATCTTCTTGTCGCGCAGAGAAGTCAAAAGATTCAGCCCCAGGACTCTGGTCTTTTCGCTCCCCAGAATTTCCAACAGCTTCGCATTGCAGTCGGTCACAATTCCATGGCAATCGAAGTGAAGAATCCCCAGGGGAGAATTTTCGAATATGGCGCGGTACTTCCCCTCGGATTCCCGCAACTCGCTTTCCACCCGTTTCTGCAGGGTGATGTCCGTCACCGTGGCGATGGTACCCCTCAAGCTTCCGCGAGCATCGAAGATCGGGGTACCGGAAATGATGGCGGGAAGCCGGGTCCCGTCCCTTCGCAACAGTTCGATCTCGTAGGAGGACTTGAGGTTCTGAAGCCGCTTTTCACGGTGTTTTGCCAGGATGACGCGATTCTCCTCGTCGAAGAACGTGGTCTCAGGCAGTCCGATGACCTCTTCCCGCTGATATCCCATCATTTCGCAGAGTTTGTCGTTGGCGTAGACGATGTTGCCGTGCTCGTCCTGTACGCTCAATCCTTCGTTCATGGTTTCCACGAGAGTCCGGAACTGCTCTTCGTTTTTCTTGAGGGACTCTTCCGCCTGTTTCCATTCGGTGATGTCCCGAATGGACTCGATGGCCCCGACGATCCTTCCTTCGCGATCGCGCAGAGGGGATGCCTTCCCCCAAAGGTAGGCTCCCCGGCCGCCGCGCATGCGGGGGGCAAACACCTCGGCCATGATGGTGTTCGCGTCCTTCTGGACGAAATCGTAATAGTGGTCGACTCCCGGTTCCTTGGCCAGGGCGTAATCGATGAGAATGGGCCTTGCCTTTCCGTAGAACGGGATCGAGTATTCGAACTTGCCTTTTCCCAGCACATCCTTTTTGGACACTCCCGTGAGCTCCTCCATGGCACGATTCCAGGCAATGACCTTGCCGTTTCCGTCCACGATGAAGGTGGCGTCGGGGAGGAATTCGATGACGTCCATGCACCTTTGCTGGTCCGCGAAAAAGATGTCTCGGGAAGGATGGGAAGCGAGCTCCCGGGCCCTGAGCTCGGCCAATTGCTCGCATAAGTGCAGTATCTCTTGGAGGAGGCGATCCTTGGGCTTCCGCTGTCTGTTCATCATGCGAGTCTCCGCTGCGAAGTCATAGGCCAACACGAACATGAGGATCCGAAGTAGGAAGAATTGTCTCCATTGTAGCAGTACTCCTTTGAATGTCAAAGGGAAGGGCGAGAGGCCGGGAGGCTCGGAGGCGGTGTAGGGTGGGTGGAGCGAAGCGAAACCCACCGGGGGACGGGGAGCGAGAGGCTAGTTAGTTGGTTGGTTGGTTGGGGGCGAGGGGATCGAGGCGAGGGGCGAGGGACGAGAAACCGGGGGCGTTGGTAGCTTTGGTGGCGTTGGTTGGGGGGCGCAGGGCCGGGGGTCAAACCGGGGGCATTGGGTTTCCTTGGTTTTTGGGCAAAGGGGGTTTGCTTCCCATCTTCCCATCCTCCCGGCTTCCCAGCCTCCAGCCTCCAGCCCCTTGCCCTCTGCCAACCAATCTACCAACGCTCTGGCCGTATCCTTCCGGTTGTGGTAAAGGTGGCACGGGAAGGCTGGGCAAATGCGTTCTTTCTCCCAGGGAGACCGGGCTCACCTACGGCGACGAGGGTTCTTTTCCGCACGGTTGCCCGCTTCGGCCGCCCCTTTCCCGGGGAGCCGGGGGAAACGACAAAACCCGCGCCCCATAGAACCGACCGAACCAAGGAACCAATGGATCAACGAACCATGAAACCGGCTGAACCAATCGAACCGACGAACTAACGAACCAACTGCCCAATCCAACCCAACCCCCCGAGGACTCGCCCATGGAAGCCACCGTCAATCCCTTCAAGATCGCCCAGCAACAACTGGATGAGGTCGCCGGAATTTTGGGATTGGACCCGGCGACCCACGAACTGCTGCGCCGGCCCATGCGGGAGACCAGGGCCTCTCTCCCTGTAAAGATGGATGACGGATCCACCCGCATTTTCGAGGCGTTCCGAGTCCAGTACAACACGGCCCGGGGACCCGCCAAGGGAGGGATCCGGTGGCACGAGCGGGAAACCCTCGATACGGTGAGGGCCCTGGCCGCCTGGATGACCTGGAAGACCGCCGTGGTGGACATCCCCCTCGGGGGCGGAAAGGGAGGGGTGGTGTGCGATCCCAAGGAACTCTCCGAGGCCGAAAAGGAACGCCTGGCCCGGGCTTATGTGCGTGCCTTCGCTTCCTTCCTGGGAGTCACCAAGGACGTTCCGGCCCCCGACCTGTACACCACTCC
>JARKQW010000476.1 GCA_029974695.1 Syntrophobacteraceae bacterium
GTGCAGGCGACCGTTGCCTAAAGGAAGTGATCAAGAGAATCCGGCCGATCCTCCGGGACACGGATTTTCTGGCCCGATACGGGGGGGAGGAATTCGTGATCCTGTTGCCGGGAATCGATCGGGAAGCCGCCTGCGCGGTCGCCGAAAGGCTCTGCAAGATGGTGCAAAACACCCGGTTCGTGTATCAGGGGATGGAAATCCGAATCACCATCAGTGTCGGGGTAACCCAGGCGACCCCCTCGGACCACACCGAGGAAGCCGTTTTCAATCGGGCGGATCGGGCCGTGTATGAGGCAAAGAACGCCGGCAGAAACCGCGTGGTGGCTCTTTAGACGGGAGTTTTTATTCGAGATTCCCCTCACCGAGTTTTGAAAGGTTGGTCATGTTCCGAAAAAGAAATCTGATTGCCTTCCTGACGTTTTTTCTCTCCTTGACCCTGGCGCTGCCGGCCGGAACCGGGGCCGTGGAGCGAGCCCGCTCCAAGAGGTCCCCGGGAACGGCTCACCCGGGCAAGCCCGCCGGAGACCCCGCCGCAGGACAGATCAATACCCGGTCCGCCGTTCTCGTGGAGGTCTCCACCGGGGCAACCCTCTTGGAACAGGAACCCGACCTCATCATCGAACCCGCATCCTTTACCAAGGTTTTGACCCTCTACCTGGTGTTCGAAGCCATTCACCAGGGGCTGGTGAAGATGTCCGACGAGATTTACGTCAGTGAAACGGCCTGGCGTACGGGGGGGTCCAAAATGTTCGTGGGTGTGGGGTCCAGAATTCCCCTCGAGGAACTCATCAAGGGAATCACCGTCGTGTCGGGAAACGATGCATGTGTGGCCGTGGCCGAGCATCTTTACGGGAGCGTGGAGGGCTTCGTACACGCCATGAATCGGAAGGCACGGGAACTGGGGATGACCCGAAGCCGGTTTCTGAACCCTCACGGCCTGCCCGCCGAAGGCCAGGTAACCACCGCCCGAGACATGGCCGGCCTGTGTCTGTCCTACCTGCAGCGGTTTCCCGAATCCCTGCACTACCATTCCATGCGTGAGTTCACCTACAACAATATCGTCCAATACAACCGGAACCACCTCCTGCTCACGGACCCGTCCGTCGACGGCCTCAAGACCGGGTACGTGGCCGCAGCAGGCTATCATCTGGCCGCGACGGCCAAAAGGGACGGTACGAGACTTCTGGCCGTGGTCATGGGAGCGACCACCCCGGGAATTCGGGAACGGGAAGCCCTAAGGCTACTCAATTACGGATTTCGCCAATTTGTGCTCATCCAGCCTTTCCCGGAAGGAAAGCCCGTCGCCGCCCTCAAGGTGTGGAAAGGGTTGAAGGACCAGTTGGACCTCTATCCCCAGGGCCCGGCGGGCTTCCTCATTGCCCAGGCACAAAAGAACAGCCTCCGCTGGGAAGTGCAGGCACCCAAGGAGGTGACCGCCCCCGTGCGGGCCAATCAGCAACTGGGCGAGCTGGTCTTCTACGTGGGGGATCAACCCAGCAGGACGGTCCCCCTGGCAAGCCGGGAGGATATCCCCCTGGCCGGGTGGTTCAAGAGGGCGTGGCAGAGCATCCTGCTGTTCCCCAGCCTGGATTGGAAGGTCGTCACGGGGGTCCTGGCGGGGCTCTCCTTGTTCGGCCTTGCGCTCCTATTCGTCGCAAGCCGACGCTCCTCCGGTCCCAAACGGCCCCGATCTCCCGCTTCCCGCTGAGGACGGGGCTTCAAGGAAAGCCTTATCGGCCTTTGGGTTTCTTGGATTGCGCACGGGGATTCTTCTTCTCTTGTGGATCTCCGATCTCACATCGAGGGGAGAGTCAGGTGGGAATTCCCAGTTTGGGCAGAATCCATCGCTGACAGACGAACCAGCCCACAATCACGCTCACAAACAGCACCACATACAAGGTCATCGTTGCACCTCACGCACGAAAGTTGGGTTCGGGAACCTCCCCCCGCCCGTTGAACCCTGGATCCGGCAACCTGCCGGATTGACACTCACACTCAACGGAATCCCCCCGGTTTGGGCCGGCAGCTTGCCCCACTCGAGGAAGTACCCCCGGAAGAGGTCACCGAAAAGGAGGACAACACCCGTTCGATCTCTCCTTGTTCACAATGCGGACACTCGACCAGGGATTCCTCCCGGGCGGACCGGACGAGGGCTTCAAATCCGTTCTTGCACCTCTTACAACGGTATTCGTAAATGGGCATGGCGTTTCGTCTCCATCCTTGAAGGGGGCTCGTCCGCAGGACTCGAACGAACTTGGGTCCCGTCTATCATGACTTTTTTCCCCGCAGGTTTCAAGACGGAACGCGGGAACCTCCGCGGAGGTCCTCGGCCCCAGCCCCGGCACGGATTCCCTCGCCGCCCCTTCCCGGGGAATCTTGGAAGATTTCTGCCGGGAGGACCCCAAAGTGAAAGCCGTTTCCGCCATCCGTGCTTAGCTTACAGGAGCATGCCCTCTTCTCGGTCCCGGTGCCCCGGATCCTCGAGGGCGCAAAAGCCGGTCGCCGGCACCAAGTTGACAAGAGGGCGGAATGCTTTTAATGTAGCCCCCACTTTTTCCCCTTCGACGGAATTCATTGGACAGACAGGGAGTAGAATGCATGAGTTCTTGTGATCCGAAATCCTGCGATACGTGCCCCAGCAAGGACAAGATGTCCAAACAGGACTTGGCTCGTTGCAAACTGGCACGGATTCAACACAAGCTGCTCGTCATGAGCGGAAAAGGGGGAGTCGGGAAGAGCAGCGTTGCCGCCTATCTCGCCCTGGCTCTCTCCAACAAAGGAATGCGGGTGGGCCTTCTGGATGTGGACCTGCACGGTCCCAGCATCCCGAAGATGCTGGGACTCCATGGGATTCTCAACATCACCCAGGACCAGCAGATCCTCCCCCATGAATATCGACCCAACCTGAAGGTGGTCTCCATCGAATCCATGCTCGAAGATACGGATTCCGCCGTGATCTGGCGAGGTCCCCTGAAACACGGGGTGATTCAGCAATTCCTGGCCGACTGCCGCTGGGAGGACCTGGACGCCCTGGTCATCGACAGCCCCCCGGGGACGGGGGATGAGCCCCTGAGCGTGGCCCGCATCATTCCCGATGCGAGGGCCGTCATCGTCACCACGCCCCAAGAGGTCGCCCTGGCGGACGTGAGGAAATCCATCAATTTCTGCCGGAAGGTAAACCTCGAGATCCTGGGGCTGGTGGAAAACATGTCCGGCCTGTTCTGTCCCCATTGCCGGGGATTTGTTCCCATCTTTCAGACGGGCGGCGGGCTGAAAACCTCTCAAGAGATGAAGGTCCCCTTCCTGGGGACCCTCCCATTCGATCCTGCGGTGGTGGCCGGGGGAGATCGAGGCCGCCCTGTGTTGGAGGACCCCGGGGAGACCCCCTTCAAAAAAGCGGTGTTGGACTTTACGGAGCGGGTCCTCCAACGCTTGAGCGAGATGAAGCCCGCTGCGGCAGCTGATCCCAAAGCCGTCCATTGAGTCTAGAAAGGCACAGAGAGTCCCCATGTTCACCCTATCTTTGCGACAGGCCGCTCTGACCGAAGCACAAAGGCAAACCCTTCAGGAGATGTGGCTGCGATGCATGCGGCGCATCATTGTGAGCACGACCCTGGCCGGGAGCGGCCATCCCGGCGGATCCATGTCGTCTCTCCACTTGTTGCTGATGCTGTTCTCGACCCTGCAGCATCGGCCCGAAGAGCCCGCCTGGCCGGACCGGGACCGGTTGCTGGTGAGCATGGGCCACATCAGTCCGGGGGTTTACAGTGTCCTGTGCGAGTTCGGGTATGTCCGGGAGGAGGAGCTCTTCCTAGAATTTCGGCGCGCGGGGTCCTGTTTTGCCGGGCACGTGGAATGCTGTGTTCCCGGAATCGAATGGAACACGGGGAACCTGGGACAGGGACTCTCGGCGGGGGTGGGAATGGCCCTGGCCTTGAAGCTTCGCAAAAAGAAAAGCCGAGTGGCCGTCCTCATGGGCGACGGGGAGCAGCAAAAGGGCCAGATCTCCGAAGCCCGCCGGTTCGCGGTAAAATATGAGCTCAACAATCTGTTCGGGATCGTGGACAGAAATCACCTCCAAATCGGAGGAAACACCAACCTGGTCATGCCTCAGGCCATACGAGCCGACTACGTGGCCGCCCAGTGGAACCAGATCTACCTCGAAGACGGGCACGATTTCGACGCCGTCTTTCAGGCCCTCAAGAGAATCCATGCCCAGGAAGTGGACGATGCACGATATCCCACCGTTCTCGTGGCCCGCACGATCATGGGCAAAGGGGTCTCGTTCTTGGAAAACAAGGCCAAGTACCACGGCTCGGCCCTCGACGACACCCTGGCCGGGGAGGCCCTGGCGGAACTGGGCCTCGAGAATCCCATCCCCGAGTTCCGAAGCAGGAGGAAGACCTTCTTCGATTTTCGCCCCCATTTCTGCTTTCCCCGGGTTGTCCCCGAGGTCCGGGGGGGCGAGCCCAGAACCTATGCTCCGGGGACCGTTACCGACAACCGGTCCGCCTACGGCGCCGCCATGGAAGATTTGGCCCGATGGAACAACGACGGAGACATCCCAAGGGTCCTGGCCGTGAGCTGCGACCTGGAGGGCTCCGTGAAACTGGACGCCTTCCATCGGCTGTCCCCCAACGCCTTCTTCGAAGCGGGAATCCAGGAGCATCACGCGGCTACCCTGGCCGGAGCGCTCAGCAAGGAGGGCTTTGCCTCCTTCTTCAGCACCTTTGGAGTCTTTGGAGTCTGCGAGACCTATAATCAGCAGCGGCTAAACGACATCAACAGCACCCAGATCAAGCTCGTCTGCACCCATGTGGGACTCGATGTGGGAGAAGACGGCCAAACCCACCAGTGCATTGATTATATCGGGCTCCTGGAAAACCTCTATGGTTTTTCCATCTTCATGCCGGGGGACCCCAACCAGACTGACCGCATCATCCGTTATATCGCCGCCCACCCGGGGAACTTCTTCGTGGGCATGGGGCGATCCAAGCTTCCCGTCATCCTGGACCAAGCGGGAGCCCCGGCATTTGCGGGCAACTACACCTTTGTCCCCGGAAAAGCCGATTGGCTCAGAGAGGGAAGCCAGGGCGCCATCCTGAGCTACGGAACGGTCCTCCACCACGCCCTCCGGGCGGGCGACGAGCTCAAATCCCGGCACGGGATTCACCTGGCCGTTCTGAACATGGCTTCCCTGCGCCCCATGGACAGGGAAGCCGTTCTTCGGGCCGCCGCCACGGGGTTCCTCCTGACCGTCGAGGATCACCACATCGACACCGGGCTGGGTGCGCGAGTGGCCCTCATCCTGGCAGACGAGGCGGCTTCCTGTCGATTGGTGCGACTGGGGGTCAGGAACTACGGACTTTCCGGAAAGCCGGAAGACTTGTACCGGCAGGAAGATCTGGATGCCCCGGGGATCGTCAAGACGGTGGTAAAAGCATACTCAGACGGTTGGATAAGAAAGACACCGAGCGGCCCATGAAGTCCCAAGTACACAGGGCCCCGGGGTCCCCTTCCCTTTGCGGTTCCCAAGATTCCGGCTCCCTGAGGGTGGGCCGGGGCGGCACCAGGAGAACCCCCAATCGCCGAGTCGACCGTGCGGACAGCAGGCGGGATCTCCATCGCTCCCACCGGGGCTGGGCAAACTGGCGCAAAAGCATGGTCTGAAACACCAGGCACCGGGCAATCCGGGACTCCGTGGGCACGGACTCCGTTCCCGCCTCGTCCAGCAAATCCTTGAACAGGGTGAGGCAGGTTCGATTCGCGCCGGTCCCCCTTCGAAACCCGCTCAACACGGGGAAATACCCGTCCGGGGGTCCCAGCTTCGCCATCCAGTAGCTTTCGAGCTCGCTCTCCAACCAGAGGTGACGGCATTTCTCCGTATGCCCCAAAAAGCCGTTGCCCACCCTCGGGGGATCCGCGCACAGCTTTCCGATGAATCCGTGCCAGTACCCGTCGGCGAGAAAATGACAGGCCACTCCGAGCACACAAGCAAGGGCGGCCGGGGAGTATCGCCCCTTCGCCTTTTCCGACCATTGCCGGAAAAACTCGAGGCCGTGGGGCTTCTGAAGTCGATGAAGCTCCCTGCCCGATCCCGCAAGGGAAAAAAAGGGAAGGTCGTAAAAGAGAACGTCGGGAAGAACTGCTCCCAAAAGAAACCCGTGCCTCTGTTGCACGGAGAAGCGGCGAACTCTGCCGGATCGCTCCAGGTGCCTGAGGGTTTCCTCGGCCAGGAGAAGGTGAAAACGCTCTTTGGGCATGCCCTACCCCGAAATCCCCCGCAAAAAGCCGCCGATCCCTAAGATTTCTCACTCTCCCGGATGTAGGCCTGAAGAGCCTCCGGGATCAATCTTCGCACAAACAGGCTTCGATCCCCCTCGAAGGTCTTCTCGTATTCGCCGTACAGGGCGTGGCTGGGAGAGAGAAAGGGGGTTTCGTGGCGCCGGGAGGAGAAGTGTTCTCCGAACTGTTCCACCAGGTCCAGGAGGCTTATGTGACGGGTGGGAAAGTCTTCCACCCAGCCCAGCCTTTTCATGGATTCGAACCGCAACTGGTCCAGCAGGAAGATGGAGATGTCCATGACGTACATCTTTTCCGATCCTTCCAGGTCATAGAAACGGGCTCCGCTTCCCATCCCCAGCACACTCAGGATGAGGTCGTAGATCGGAAGCAGGTTTTCCTCTCCGCCGCGAATCAGAAGCCCCAGGGTCCCGTCGCTGAGAGCCGAAAGGCTGGTGTCCTCGTCGAATTGATCCGTGAAGCGGCGGCCCCAGTTCCGGAAGGCCCTCTTGGCCAGCAGATGACGTCGCCCTTTTTGAAAATCCAGCACAATACCCACAAATCACCCTCGCAAGTCATGAAAGCAAGAACGGGGTCCACTCCCCTCTACCGCAAATGCCGGTTCGCCCCTCGGGAGTCCGTCACGTCCATCCCGCCGGTCAAAACCCGGACCTGAGCGCATCTCCCGGAATCCGGCCCTCGGGCCGGATTCGATCCCGGGTCCCCTCGAACGACGTGGAAGAAGCTCCCCCGGGATCGAGACGATTTCTAAAAAATATCGGCGGAGAAGACATAGATCTCCGCATCCTCGGCCTTCCAGGCATGGGGGGGGAGCCCGGCCTTCCGGCAGGTCCATTCCAGGAACTCAACGGCTCCCCACCCGTGTTCCGTTGCCACCTGGGGCAGCAGTAAACCGGAATGATATCCTTTTCGTATGAACAACCCGTGTTTTCCGATTTTCACTTCCGACGGATCTTGGATTCGCTCGAGGGGGGTTAGAACCGAAATTTCCAGGTCGATCTTCTCCAGTTCCTCCGGGGCCAGGGCGCAGAACCTCGGGTCGGCAAAAGCCGCCTGAACGGCCATGTTTTGGACCGTTCGATGCAGGGGCTCCTTTCCTTCGATCATCCCGATGCAGCCCCTGAGGCTCCCGTCCTTATGGAGGCACACAAAGGCCCCTCTCTTTTCTTCGAGTTTGGGCAAGTCCACCGGGATCTCAGGCATCTGCGTTCCCAGACAGCGGCTCCGAATGGCTTCATAGGCGATTCTGCGCAGAGCGTCCTTTTCCTCGGGGCTCAACCCCAAGTCCACTCCGACTCTCCCTCTTCCCTCCCTCGAGGTTTCGGCGGCACGGGGCGGAGGGCCGAAAATCGCTGCGGACAAGTAGCCCACCACCTGGCGGGTATCCCCCGAGACGTCTCCCGAGGTGGCATATTGGAGGACCCTGGCATTCACGGCGCCCAGTTTCTTGGCGGCCAGCATGACCGTCACCATGGGGCCGCCGCCGCAGGCCTCGCATCGCCCTTGCTCCAGGTCCTCGGAGAGCCCCTCGGGGTC
The DNA here is from genome assembly GCA_029974695.1 of Syntrophobacteraceae bacterium. Classification (GTDB taxonomy): domain Bacteria; phylum Desulfobacterota; class Syntrophobacteria; order Syntrophobacterales; family Syntrophobacteraceae; genus JAGPLX01. The sequence continues at coordinate 7,840 of JARKQW010000476.1, forward strand.
CAAGGCCCCCACCCGGTCCAGGACTACCTGGTCCAGGCGCCTGGCCGTACCCTGGGAATGGTAATGGGAAAGGTCCGTGCTGGCCACCAGCAGCACGTTCTTGTCCCGGCACGCGTCGGCAAGGACGTCGGCGAGCTTTCGGCAAAAATCCGGGGATTGCTCCCCCATGAGGACGGGGGTCAGACGAAAATCCTTGAGCATCACCTGGAGGAACGGAAGCTGGATCTCCAGGGAATGCTCCTGGGAATCGGCATTGGGGAAATAGCCCACCAGGGAGGAATGAGCGCCGAGGAGCTCCGTCAGTTCGTCGTCCAGGGGGACGACTCCCAGGGGCGTCCGATACCCGCCCACCCGGGACAGGCTGGCCCCCGGGAAATGGGCTCGATGGCTGGGCGCCACAATGAGAACCCGATCGAACGGGTGCCCGGTCAGCAGTTTATAGGCATGGGCCGCCACGCCCCCCGAGTACATGTATCCGGCGTGGGGGCAAATCAAGCCCAACAGCGTTCCTTCGACCCTGGGATCCGGGACCTCGTTTACATACCGGGTGATCTCCTGCCGCAGGGTCTCCGGGTTCCCGGGATACCAGCTTCCGGCGATGACCGATTCTCGGATCTTCTGCTGCCTCATGGATCCCTCCTTGGGGAGGAAGTCGGATCGATCGGGGTCCCAACCATTGATTCTATCTGTATTCTTGGGTATTTATACCCATGGAGCCACCGAGTCAATCCTCAACTGCGAATTCCTCCCGGTGGGCGGGCCGCTCGGCATAGAGGGCCCCTCCACAAACGGGCCGTTCACCCTCTCCCGGCCTCTTTCATCAGCGGAGGAAAATCGCTCCATTTGCCCGGGCAGGAAAGAGAAGTGTCCCTATCCGCGGACAGATCCCCACAATCGGCATCTCGGATTCCCCCGTTCTGTTCCGCCGTTCTTGATTTGTTCCTTTGAAACCCTATAATGCTTGCGGCCGTGCCCCGGTCCTTATCCCGGGGCGGCCGGTCGCCAATCCGCGGGATCCATTGTGCATGAAAGTCAAACTCGAGAATATTGGAATCATCCTTCATAGGCCCCGTTACCCGGAAAACATCGGAGCGGCCGCCCGGGCCGCCAAGAACATGGGGATTGGCCGACTTGCCGTCGTTCGGCCCGAGGATTGCGATCTTACACGGATTCTGAAAATGGCCACCCACAACGCTCAAGAAGTGATCGAGGCCATGGAGGTGCACGACGAACTGGAAGACGCCCTGGCGGGCTACCAGTACGTGGTGGGGACCACGGCTCGAAAAGGGTCCCACCGCCAGGCGGTCAAAAGCCCCCGGCGTTTGGCCGAGGAGCTGGTGACCCTCAGCCGGTCGAACCGGACGGCCCTGCTCTTCGGCCCCGAAGATCGAGGCCTGACCAACCGGGACCTGCGGTATTGCGACGCATTGGTCACCATTCCCACGGCGGAGTTCGCCTCCCTCAACCTGGCCCAGGCCGTCATGGTACTGGCCTACGAGATCTTTCTCGCAAGCCTCGACGAACCCAAAAGCTTCGTTCCCCGCCTGGCCGAGAAGATCGAAATGGAAGCCCTCTACGCCCAGCTCCAGGACATTCTCGC
>JARKQW010000007.1 GCA_029974695.1 Syntrophobacteraceae bacterium
TAAGACCACCAATTTTTTGTCTAGACAATGGGGGAAACCTTAGCCGGCACTCTGGAGTTCCAGGAGGACGGAAAGTCCAGAACACTGGGTTTCGTCATTGAGGATGGTCGTATCGAAGATTATGTCGACGCCATGTAAGCATCATCCTGCATCGTTCTTGCCCGTCGAGAATATCTGGTGAATGCCCTGGGCGAAAGAACCCTTAGACGCTTCCACTTGATTAAGATCACCAACCTGTTCGATTCAAATGAGGGTTAGAATTCTTTATTTCTTTATGCAAAAAACGGTTCCGAAACCCGCAAAATCGCCCTAAAGTTCTTTGCACATAAAATGATCGAATTCAAAACCACCGATCCCGTTATAACCACACCAGGTCCACGTTTAGCTCACAAAAGTCTCACTAAATTGGCTCTAGCAAATAATCATTCTATATGCTCACCCCCAGCGGTTGTTCGTCCTGCCTGTTGGGGATGCGGGTGGGGACGGTCCCAAACGTCGACAAAAAAGGGCTCGGATTTTCACCCGAGCCCTTGATTTTCTTGGTAGCGGGGGGAGGATTTGAACCTCCGACCTTCGGGTTATGAGCCCGACGAGCTACCTGGCTGCTCCACCCCGCGTCAGCAATGCGCCGTACCTTATTCACATTGCCTCCCTTTGTCAAGGAAGGATGCTCGCGCATTTGAAAAAGTAATCGATTATAACCGCGCTTGGCGAACAAGCCAAGAGCCCCGGCAAAAATCCGGGGTCTGAAACAAGACTTCCACTCGGGCGGCCCAAGAAGCCGGTTCCCTTCTTAGAGGGAACCTTTGGACGACGGGACCTCGGTGCGCCGGGGGTCCAGACCGACGGCCCGGTCGAGGGCCCGGCCCCAGGCCTTGAACACGGCCTCCAGGATGTGGTGGGTATTCCTTCCGCAGGACACGGTAATGTGGAGGGTCACGCCTCCGTGGTGGCAAAAAGCTCGGAAGAATTCCGGAACCAGCTCCGTCTCGAATTCCCCCACCCGGTCGGGAAGATCCGGCACCTCCCAGACCAGGTACGGACGATTGGAAAGGTCCAGCACGACCGTCGCCCGGGCCTCATCCATGGGCACCACCGCGCTGCCGTATCTTCGGATTCCCTTCCGATCCCCCAAGGCCGCCGAGAGGGCCCGGCCCAGGCAGATCCCCATGTCTTCCACCGTGTGGTGAGCATCCACCTCCAGGTCTCCCCGGGCCCGGATCTTCAGATCGAAAAACCCGTGCACGGCAAAGAGGGTCAGCATGTGATCCAGGAAAGGCACCCCGGATTGGATCTCCGCAATCCCTTGCCCGTCCAAAGACCATTCCGTTTCGATCCGAGTCTCCTTGGTTTCTCGTTCAATCCGGCTTTTGCGCTCATTGCTCATGGGTCACCCGTCTTTCTGCGTATCGAGTCCGTGTTGGATTCTGCTTTGGGGGGAGGTTCCTGTCGATCAAGGTTTCTGTTCGAAGCAATCCCCTACGACCCAGCCTTTCTTTGCCGCCAGCTCGTGAGCGGAGAGCTTCCCTTCCGAGGGGGACCGGACTTTCGTCACCAGGATAGTCCCGAAGGTACCCGACACCAGGATCCCCTCGTCCCCGATGTGGGAAATAGTGCCCGGGGGTTGGGGGGCAATGTCGGGAACCAGTTTCGCCCCGAAGAACCGGATCTTTTCCCCCTTCAGGTAGGAGTAG
>JARKQW010000032.1 GCA_029974695.1 Syntrophobacteraceae bacterium
CCGTTGGAGGTGCACCAGGGCCAATCGGGTCGCCTGGGCCCGCCTCGCGAACTCGATGGACTCCGCCACGGTCCCGTGTCCCGGCGTCGGGTCTTTCCATCGAAAGCTTTCGTGAATCACCAGGTCGCACCGGTGGGCCAGGGAGAGGGTTTGCTCCGTAGCACGCCCGTCCCCGCTGTAGAACACCGACCGGCCTCCCAGGTCCAGCCGAACGGCTAGGTCCCTGAGCCCATGATCGTTCTCCGCGAACGAAAACTCCAAATCCTTCCATGCGAAAATTCGTCCCGGCTCGACTTCCACGAATTGAAGGGGATAGGCCAGTTTCTGCAGGAATCGCGGATAGGCCAGTTCCATGGTCTTTCGAACCACGTCCCCCAGCCCCGTCTGGCCCAACAGGACCAGGGGCCGGGTCCTCCCGATTTCCCAAAACCGCAGGAGAAGTGCCGGAAGTCCGAAGAAATGGTCCCCATGAAACTGGGATATCCATACCAGGTCCAGGTCCTGGGGTCCCGGCGCCTTCCTCCAGAAAGGGGAGGGAACGGTGAAGCCGCAGTCCAACAGGTTCCTTGCAGGTTCCCCTCTCGCCGTTGTCCGGACCAGGACCGAGGTATTGGGCAACTCCTCGTCGAAGGCTTCTCCGACACCTAAAAAAGTGATTTTCACAAAATCCTCCCCGTCAGCACGCCAACATGAGGTAAGCGGCACCATAGGGGCTAACCCGGTCTCGAGCTATTTTCCGCCCCCGCCACGCCCGTCATGGGGGCGGGAGCGCCGGGCGCCGCTCCTGTTTTGGGTTGACCATCCGCGCATGCCCCGATAAAAACCTGGAACCAGCAGGGCCTGTGTGCCGGGATCCGGCCCGCCGTTCACCCGGCGACGGGCAAAGAGGGCCTGTCCGACCAGGCAACTCCGGTTAACATGAACGGCCCTTTTCATCAACGGTTTCGTTCGACCCGGCGTCACCCAGGGGTTGAGCGTCGCCGGCATCTTACTACGGATGAAATCCCAGGGAAGAATCATTGGAGGATTCGATGAAATCGATTCATGGATTCAGTCTGGAGCGGGAAGCGGAAATCCCGGAGATCAACACGACGGCAAGCTTTTACCGGCACGAGAAAACGGGTGCCGAGCTCCTCTCTCTTTCCAACGAGGATGAGAACAAGGTTTTTGGAATCACCTTTCGAACCCCGCCGGGGGATTCCACCGGGGTGGCTCACATCCTGGAACACGCAGTCCTTTGCGGTTCCCGAAAGTATCCCGTGAAGGAACCTTTCGTCGAACTCCTCAAAGGATCGCTCAAGACCTTCCTCAATGCCTTCACCTACCCGGACAAGACCTGCTATCCCGTGGCCAGCCAGAATGTGCAGGATTTCTACAACCTGATCGATGTGTACCTCGATGCGGTGTTTTATCCTCGAATCAGCCTTCCGATTTTCCAGCAGGAAGGCTGGCATTACGAGCTGGAAGGTCCCAATGCTCCTTTGTCCTTCAAAGGGGTGGTCTTCAACGAGATGAAAGGCGCCTATTCTTCTCCGGACAACCTACTCGCAGAAAGGACCCAGCAGTCCCTGTTTCCCTCAACCCCCTACGGGCTGGACTCGGGAGGAGACCCGGCTCAAATCCCCTCCCTGACCTACGAACAGTTCCGTCGGTTCCACCGGAAGCACTATCACCCGTCCAATGCCCGAATCTTCTTTTACGGCGACGACGATCCCGACCGGCGCCTTCGGATCCTGGACGAGTACCTGCGTGACTTTGAGCAGGCCGAAGTGGATTCCCGGGTGGATCTGCAACCTCGGTTTTCGAGCCCGCGAAGGGTGGAACACTTGTATGCGGCGGGGTCTTGGGGGGATGGGGAGGAATCCGGCACCATGAAAGGGATGGTGACGGTCAATTGGCTGCTTGCGGAGACCGCCGACCCCGAGCTCAACTTGACGTTCCAGGTCCTTCATTACGCTCTGCTGGGGATGCCCGGGTCCCCCCTTCGAAAGAGCCTCATCGAATCGGGGCTCGGGGACGACCTGGCCGGGGTGGGCCTCGAGACCGAGCTTCGCCAGATGTATTTCTCCACCGGTCTCAAGGGTGTCCCGACGGCTGATCTGGACCGGGTGGAGCCCCTGGTGCTGGAAACCCTGGAAAGGCTTTGCCGGGAAACCATTCATTCGGACACCATCGAAGCCGGAATCAACACCATCGAGTTTCGCCTCCGGGAGAACAACACGGGGGCGTTTCCCCGCGGGCTTTCGTGGATGCTGAGATCCCTGACCACCTGGCTCTACGGGGAGGACCCGTTGAAGCTTCTTGCCTTCGAAGCCCCCCTCACATCCCTCAAGTCGCGGATTGCCTCGACCCCACGGTTTTTCGAGGAGATGATCCGCCTTCACTTCCTGGAAAATCCCCATCGAACCACGGTGGTCCTTCGACCCGATCCGGATCTGCTACGAAGAATGGAGGCCGAAGAGCAGGAACGGTTGGCGGCTTTTCGAAGGTCGGCCGCTCCCGAGCAGATCCTGGAGGTGATTCGGGCCACCGCTGAGCTCCGCCGGCTGCAGGAGACCCCCGATCCCCCCGAAGCTCTGAGCACCATCCCCAGCCTCCGCCTGTCGGACCTCGACAAAAAGAATAAAAGGATTCCCTGTGAATCGGCGGAGAAAAACGGCTTGCCCCTGCTGCTGCACGACCTTTTCACCAGCGGGATCGTCTACCTGGACCTGGGTTTTAACCTCAAGCTCCTGCCCCGGGAAAGTGTTCCCCTGGTTCCTCTGTTTGCCCGGGCCCTCCTCGAGATGGGTACCGACCGGGAGGACTACGTCTCCCTCACCCAGCGAATCAGCCGCAAGACCGGTGGGATTCGCCCCGAGCTTTTCTCCTCCATAAGACGGAGGGAGGGTAAATCCGCCACATGGCTCTTTCTGCGGGGAAAAGCCATGTCGGGTCAACTGAGGGACCTATTCGAGATCCTGGGAGACGTCCTGTCGCGGCCAAAACTGGATGACCGGGAACGGTTTCGGCAAATGGTTCTCGAGGAAAAGGCCAGGCAGGAGCACCGGATGGTTCCCAACGGACATCAGATGGTGAACCTTCGACTCCGGAGTCGGTTCAACGAAGCGGACTGGGCTTCGGAACAGATGAACGGGGTAAGCTACCTGTTGTTCCTGCGCGATCTTGCCCGGAGGATGGACACGGATTGGCCCGGCATTCTGGCTCAGCTGGAATCTTTGCGGCAGGTTCTCGTCCGGCGGGATTCCATGGTTCTCAACGTCACCACGGACCAAGCCGGCTGGTCCGTCACCGATCCCCTGGTCGGCGAATTCGCTTCCCGGCTGCCCACGGGTTCCACCCCCGAGACCGTGTGGCAGCCGGATCCCCCGGAAGGACACGAAGGAATGATCGTTCCCTCCCAGGTCAACTACGTGGGAAAAGGCCTCAACGTCTATGCGGATGGGATTCCCTTCCACGGCTCCTTTTCCGTCGTGACGGGCTACCTCAGGACTTCCTGGCTCTGGGAGCGGGTGCGGGTCCAGGGAGGGGCCTACGGGGCCTTCTGCATGTTCGATCGCCACACGGGGTCCCTGACCCTGGTCTCCTACCGAGACCCGAACCTCTCAAAAACCCTGGATTCCTACGACCAGGCGGCGGACTTTTTGAAGAAGCTGGACTTGAGCGAATCCGAGCTGACCAAGGCGATCATCGGTGCCATTGGGACCCTGGACGCCCACATGCTTCCCGACGCCAAGGGTTTCACCTCTCTTCTCCGGACCTTGATTCAGGACGATGAGCAAGAGCGCCAGGTCATGAGAGACCAGATCCTGGCCACCCGGGCTTCGGACTTTCGAGCCTTTGCGGAGGTGATCGAGGGGGTCAAAGCCCGGGGAACTGTGGGGATCATGGGTCCTCAGGCGGCCATGGCTGAAGCCGCCCGGTCCCTGGGGGACAGCCTCCGCGTCTGGAAGCTGCTGTGATGGGGGAGAGGAGTCCGGTCCCCGGGGCCGATTCCTTCTCCCGGGAAGCAGACTACGCCAAACGGTGCGTTTTCCTTCTCCTGGCCCTGATCCTGTGGTTTCCCTGCCCCGCAGCCGCGGAAAAGTGGTCCTTCGTTGCTTTGGGGGACAACCGGCACGGATTTGCCGCTTACCTCGACCTGCTCGAAGGGGTAGCCCAACTGCATTCTCCCGAAAACCCCCGGCAGCTGCCCCTGGACTTCGCCCTGATCTGCGGGGACTTCACACCCGTGTCGGAAAGCTATGAGAGTTTCCGTCGGCTGTTGGGTCCCCCGCCTCCTTTCCTTCTTCCCGTGAGAGGCAACCACGAGAACCGGGAAGACGTCGAAGTGATTTTGGGGAGCATTCTGCCTTCTCTGGGCCCCCGGGTCCGGTCTCCCCACGAGAAAAGCGTCACGTATTTTGCCGATTGGAAAAACGTGCGCCTGGTGGTCCTGGATCCGCTTTCGGATTTCGGGTCCGTCTTCGGCGGGGATCGGGTCATCAAGTGGCTCCCGGCTGTTCTGGAGCCTCCATCCTCGATTCAACACGTCTTTCTGGCCATGCACAAACCCCTCTTCTTGAATCCGCGTTCCCACTGGAAGCTCTGGCAAGTTCTTTTGCAGCACAGGGAAAGGGTTCGAGGGGTTTTCACCGCCCACACCCATGCCTACGATCACAAAAGATTTCCCCACGAAGACTATGGAATCGACGTGATCAACGTGGGCAACACCGGGTCCGTCAGCCACGGCGACCGTCGGCAAACCATTGTGAGGGTCCTGGTGGAGGGACCGGATCTTGCCTTCGAGATCTATCAATCCACGGCGGTTCGGAAAAAGTTCCAGTGGTGGGAAGGTTGGAGTTCTCGAGCGACAACTACGAAGGAAGCCGCCCGTTCCGGGAAGGAGCCCCGACCCTAAGGAAGCATGTAGGTGATTTCCAGGCGGGGTCTTTGCGAACCCACCCCGTCATCTCCCCAGAAAACGACCTGATCGGCGACGGAATTCCCGTTGGTCGTCTTGGCAAAACGAACACGAACCTGGGCGACACTGCCCTTAGGGATGGCCCTGAGAGCCGTTTCCCCCAATTCCCCTACGGACACGTCCCCGTTTTGAGCGGGGTTGCTCATTCTTGCTACTTGAGGGAAAGGGGTTGCAGCCTGGAAGTCCTGAATCTCCAGGGCCGCAGTATTGAAAGTCCCGTCCGCCAGGTCCACAAAACACTTCTTAAGGAGGGCAAACGGATTGGTTCCTCGAACGGCTTTTCTCGTGAGGAAGATCTTGGCCGAGGTGATCACGGCGTCGGCGGGAAGGATCGAGGTATCGAAGGAGAGGAATCCGACCAGTTGACGGTTCCCGGCGTCGTCGCCCACGAGGACGTTCCCTGCCGAGCGCGCCGCGGCGCCGGTTCCCGGGACCTTCGAGGACTCGCGGATCCACCCGTCCTGGGCGTTCACCGAATTCAGGGTCACCTGCGTCACCCGAGACTGAAGGTACCTCAACGCTTCGAAGGCATTGATCAGGCCCCGCCCATAGAGGTTGTCC
>JARKQW010000040.1 GCA_029974695.1 Syntrophobacteraceae bacterium
GGACAGTCGCCCAGGGGAACCCTTCCCCTGGGGCCGGGCGCCCGGCATCCCGGCACGGCCACGGCGATGGGCTCCCGGGGAGGATCCGCCGGGACCGACCCCGCCGGGGATCCCTTCCGCCTGCTTCGGGGAGAAGTCACGGCGCCTCCCGGCGCATCCGGTCTTCCCTCGAGTTTTCAACGGCCCGCAGGATTCGGGAGATCCCTGTCCCGAACAAAGAAGGGAGCATGGTTGGACGTAAAGACGGGCGGCTCCCGCCTCAGGATTTGCGCAATCCCCGGATGTCTTCGGAATTCCCGGTCCAGAAATTGCCTCACCCTCTTGCGATCCCACCCCCCGGCGTGTTCGTAGCCCGTGTAGAGAGACAGGTCTCCTTCGTAGTGCGGCGCCGTCGACAGGGATGAATCGGCGTTTCCCACCGGCAGGTTGAAAATCGACAGGTTCAGGAAATCAATCTCGTTCCCGTGGCGGACGGTGAAGTCCAGGGTGCGGAGCGCCGAAGGATAAGACTCCGCGGGAGTCCCGAAAAGCAGGTACACGTAGGTGCCGATGCCCGCCTCGTGAAGGGTCCGAAGGGCCCCGGAGGCATCCTCCAGGCGGATTCCCTTATTTTCCCGATCCAGCACCTCCTGGTCTCCGGATTCGATCCCCAGCTTCAGCAAAACGCACCCGGCCCTCTTGAGATCCCTGCAGTAGCTTTGGTCCGTGAGGGCGGAGGTGACCCGGGCAAAGCCGTACCAAGGGACTCCGGGGGGACGGCGCATCAGCTTTTCCAGGAGGGAAGGCCTCATGGCGTTGTCCAGGAAGTGGACCAGGGCCGTTTGGCCGGCTCGGGTGAGAAGGCCCAGGTCTTGGAGCACCCGGTCGGAGGGGATCGGCCGGTACGGGTTGCCCTCGGCCTGTTCCGGGCAGAAAGCGCACCGCTTCCAGTAGCAACCCGAAGAAGCGCTGTACGGAATGACCGGAAACGGGCTCAAATAGTCGGCGGGCCCGGCAAACGAGTAATCCGGAGCGTAGATCCGCCCGGGTTCGGGATCGATTCCCGCCAGGCGCAGGAGGCGATCCTCGCCGGGGCCGGGGATGCAATGATCCACCAGGCCTCCGAAGGGGTTTTTCCAGTGCGGCCCCTTGACCCACGAGGTGAGCAGGCTCCCGCCCAGGGCGATTCGAATCCCGGGAGCCTCCCTCCTCAAAAAACCCATCATGGCAAAGGTGCATAGGGCCTGGCTGAGGTAGCTGAGGGAAAACCCCGCCACCGAGGGGGAATCCTCTTCGAGAATTTGACGGAGCTTCCGGCTGAAGTGAGAATAATACGGATTGTCCCGGGGGGTTTCGGCGGCATCGAGAAGGTCCGCACTTCTTACGGGGAGCCGACGGGTGTGCTCGAAGTTGGCCAGGCCCAGACGGACGCCGAAGGGCAGGGCGGCCGTTTTCAGCAGGTGATCCAGGCCCCCTACGGCCTGTTTATATCGATCCAGGCTCTGATACCCGGCAGGAGAACGGAGACGTTCCAGGAAGAGGGTACGGTTCTTGACCGCACGCCGGGTCCGTCGATCGCCGTCGGGGGGAATGCGTTCCAGCAGGTCCACGAGTCCTCCCAGATTGGCGTCCCAAACCCGGAAGCGTACGCCGTGGGAACGCAGGGCCCCCGCCAGGCGGGCAATGCCGGCCGGGGGTTCACAGGCCTTGGTCGTGGGGGGATGGACGAGGAGGATCAAAAGGGAATCCCTTGTCCTTTCCAATGACTCTTTCATGGCCGCCGTACGGGCGGGCAGCCCGGAGGCGGATTCCCGCGTGTTCCATCTCCTCGATTCGGAAGGCAAGCGACAATGCCCCCCTGTCCATCGGGACCGGCTTTCCCACAGGACGTCTCCGATCCGTCAACAAAACCTCTTTTCCCTTCTCCTCCATCCTGAGGAGTCTGCTCAGGTTTGCCTTGGTTTCCCGGATTCCGACATGCTAGCTTGTCATAGCATGCTTCCCGAATGTGGTTACCGTAGACGCTTTCAAGCAAGGCCATGGTAGTCACGTTGGAGGGCAGGGCCAAGCCAATGCAAATCCGGGATCGCCCTGCCCGGGCCCAATCCCGGAATCGTCTTTGGGGAAGCGCATCGAGCAGGTCGTGAATACCCCGGATGGGGTCTCCTGTGGGTTGCTCATCTCCGCTTCGATGGGCAAGCAACCCTTTGAAGTTACACACAAGGTGTAGGGTAGCTTAATGTGTAAGGGGAGGCCTCCTATGGCGACAAAACTCGCCGTCCACGACAAACGGATCGCGGAAGCCCGCCTGATCGGCAGACATCCCATAAGAGAAGGACGTGGTCTCCGAAGCGCTCCTTGAATATACCCGGCACCGGCCCGGCGACCCTAGGAGGATGCGGCAGAACCGCGGGTACCCGAACCATGATGGTTTTCCTCACTTCTTGAACAACTCGGGGTCCGGCTTGGCTTGCAGGCGCAACACCATTCTTCCGGGATGCACTATCAGCGGTCAGTGTCCCATCTCGTACAGAATGCGCTCGAAGCCCTTCCCCTCAACCACGGTATCAAGAAACCTGGAAATCCAATCTGCCGCCTTTTCGTTGGGTGTATTGCCATAGGGCATCCTAATCAGGTCCTCAAAGACATCTGAAACGCCCCCCCACGTCCCGGTGGGAAGCCACTGATCCGACCGTCTCTCACCATGGAGACCGGACGGGAGAGTACTCCCTTGTTCCAGAGCCTGCAATACGAGAAAGACATAGAGCCGAAACACCCACTGTTGCGGAAGTTGGTTCCTTGAGCATTCTTCCGATGACTGAATCGCCTTTTTTCGAGCTTCTGCTTTCACCGAATCCGGGATCTCTTGATCGCATCCTATCTGTGCACTGGCGAAAGCCGCCGCTACAGGGCCGAATACCGGGCAGGATTCGCCGATTTTTTTCGCCTGATATAAAGAGTTTATCGCATCGAATGGACCTGCTGTTCCCTGGGGATCCATCCTGTCCACCGGATTGTTCCCGACGTAGGCGTAGAGGTTGATCCCTCCCATAAACCCGATGGGGTCTTTCTGCAGGAACCTTCCCGTCACCGCGTCGTAGTACCGGTTTCTCATGAGATAAATCCCGCCACCTTCGTCCCGCACACCGAAAGCCCCGACAAAGGTGAACGGGTTCCGCACCTGTCCGGAGGAGGCGATAATGGCCCCAAAGGGCTCGTAAGCATACGCGTTCGCCACGGCCCCCGTGCGATCGGTGAGGGCGATCGTGTTGCCGGTTTTCTCAAAATGATAGAAATAGGCATCCAGTCCCTTCATCATGGCAACCAGGCGCATGCCGTCGTAGACGTATTGAGCCGTGATGCTTCCGCTCGCGTCCGTCTCGAACAGGAGGCGTCCAAAAGGATCATAATACTCCCTGGAGATTCCGGCCTGATCCTCCACGCTCCGCCGGTTTCCGTGCCCGTCATAGCTGTAAATCTTCTGATTTCCTCCCTGCGTAACGGCCGTCAGGCGATTCTCGGGGTCGTAGGTGGCGGAGAAAGTGTCGCCCATATCTGCCAGGTTCCCGTCCTGATCGTAAGTGCATGGATTCCCGTCCATACTGACGAGCTGGTTTGCGTCATTGTACTCCATCACGCTCGTCTTCTCCTTGAAGGAGGGGGCCAGGGGCAGTCGGTTGGTCTCTTCTATTATACTGCCGACGGGATTTCGACTGTATTGGAAGCCGGCGATCACTTCCGCTCCCCTCGCGTGTTCGATCCCCGTTGACCGGTTGTTTGCGTCGTATGTGTACATGCTGTTGACGCCGTTGGACCGGAACTCCGAGAGCAGGTTGCCCACGGCATCGTAGCCAAAGGTGATTGCGTGGTCCCCCCACGACATGGCGATCACCCGGTTTCGCGCGTCATAGGTGTAGTCCGTCCTCAAACCGGAGGGATAGGTGATGGAGGTAAGGTTTCCCGCCGCATCGTAGGCCAGAGTGGCTCGCCCTATGTCGTATTGGACCTCGATGACACGGCCTTGGGCGTTGTGGACGTAGGTCGTCGTCCCGGTTGCGTCCACGACGGTGGTCAGGTTCCCGTCGTTGTCGTAGGCGTAACCGGCGAAGGGGCTCCCGTCGTGTTTCCTGGCGACCAGACGCCCATCCTCGTCGTATTCGAACCCGACCGCCCGTCCCCGCGCATTCGTCAGCAACGTAAATTGGCCCAGCAGGTTCCACGAAAGCGCCTGTGTCCAGGCAAGGGGGTCGGTAACGCTCACTGGATGGTCGTTGTTGTCGTAGGTGAACCCTGTGGTGCCGGAGCCCGGATCCGTCAGAGACGTGAGGTTCCCCCTCGTGTCGTACGTCATCTGCACAATCGCGCCAACCGGGTTCGTCCATCCCACCCAACGATTTGCAGCGTCGTATGTGTGGGTGGAAATCTGCCCGAGGGGATCTGTCCAGGCGACAACGTTCCCATTGCCGTCGTAGTCAAAACTGCGGACGTTGCCCAGGGGGTCCGTGACGCTCAAGGGCCGCTGGAGCGAGTCCCGCTCCACGACCGTGGTTTGCCCGTTCTCGTCCTGGTAGGACGTTAGGGCGCAGCAATCATAACCGTAGTGCCGGGAAGTGCCGTCCGGGTTCGTGACCTGAGTGAGGTGTCGGTTCGCGTCGAAGGTCAGGGCGGTCGTCCTGCCCAGGGGGTCGACGATCGAGGCCGGGTTCAGCCCGGTCGCGTCGTAGGCGACGGTGGTCTTCTGACCGAGGGGGTTCGTTATGGCGGCGAGATTTCCATGCGGATCGTAGCCAAGGAGGTATGTGGCACCGCTGGGACGGGTGATTTGAGAGAGGTTCCCGAGGGCGTCCCACAAAAGGGAGAGCCTCCCCCCGGTTGGGCTCACCGCCTCCAGGAGCCGGTCCCGCCCGTCGTAGGCAAACCTCCAGGCGTGATTCACGGCGTCCGTAATGCCGGTCACGTTTCGACGGTCGTCGTAAGTAAAAAACGTCGAAGCGCCCATGGCATCCGTGAAGGTGACCAGGTTGCCGACCGGGTCGTAATCCGCCGTCCAGAGGGGCACGGAAAGGTCCGATCTCCGGCACAATACCGGCAGGCCGGGGGGAAGATTGTATGGAGAGGCATAATTGTTCGTGTAGAAGATCGTGGTCGTGGTTCCGAGCCGGTCCGTAACGCTCCGGGAGTAGCCGCCGGTGCCGTCGGGAGTTACCGTGCAGGTCGTCACGCCGCCTCTGGGGTCGATCACCCGGACGCCGCCGTTCACCTCCTCGTATCGTTCCATATGTCCGAGGCTGTTTGTGGCGGAGGCGACCTTCCAGTAGCCCGAGGCATCGGTCCAGGTGAATGTGGTGCCGTTGCCGTTCGTGGCCAGCTCGGTGACATGCCCTTTCGCATCGTAGGTGTATGTGCTCGCGTTGCCCGCCAGGTCCACCGTCTCCACCAGATTCCCCGCTGCATCGTAGTGGTAGAACGCCTGCTTGCCGTCGAAGGTCGTCATCGCGGTGCAGTGGTTGTTTCCGTCGTACGCAAATTCCGTCTCGCGCCCGGAGGCGTCCGTCAATCTTTCCAGCCGGTCGTTCGCCCCGTGGGTCAGGGTGATGAGGTTGCCGTCCCGGTCCTCGATGGAGGTCAGGAGGTGCGCGCGACCACCATTGACGTCCCCCAAGGCTGTCTGTCCGTAATAGTAGGTGATCTTGGCGTCCTGGTCCCGGACGATGAACCGCTCGGCCCGGGTGGCTTCATCGAGGTACCCGGTGACTATGAGGGGCCTCGGGTTGTCCATCGTGTTCCGGCACACGTAGCGTATCGTCACCTGGCCGGTGCCGACACCTTCATACACCGATGCCGTGTACTGAAACCTCCGGCCGGTGCCGAGGTTGAGGAACACGAGCCCCATGGGGTCCGTTCCCGCCTCCCCTTGAGCGAGATTGCAGCTCACCGCGGAGGACTCGTAGGCGAAGGACCAACCGCGGCCGAACATCCCGTCCTGGTTGGGCACAGGAAGGTTCCACGTCCTTTGCATGGCCACTGTCCGTCCGAAGCTGTCATAGCGGAAGTCGGTGTCCTGGATTACTAGATTGAGCAGCTCCAGGTTGACGTACCAGACGGGGAGGCCCTGGGCCGCGCATCCCCCCCGACAATCCGAGCACGCGGAGCGCTGTCCCGAGGACCCGGATGCGGAGGAGCCGGCTCCTTGCGGGGGCCAGGTGAAGGGCGTGCCGGGGTTCTCGCAGGGACCTCCGGCATGATCGCGATTGCACTCGAGGGTAGCTCCGCACGCGGGATCGAGATAGTACTGAGCGGCAAACCACATGAATCCGTCATGGGGTGCAAGGTCGACCCACTGGTCATAATAAAAGCCCATCGGCAGTCCACCGGATAGGGTCCCCGATTGGCCGTCGTAGATGGGGCTGATCCAAATATCGTGTGTATTGCCATTCGGCAGAGTGGAAGATAGGTTGAGCTGCGCAAACTGGCTGAATTCCCCGCCAGGGGGGGTGCCCCCCTCCAGCACCTTTGCGGTCAAGGAAAACTGTGGAGACCCGTCTCCCATGACCCGATAGATTCTCCAGACTTCGTTAGACTGATTCACGTCCAGCTCAGCCCGTGCGGAGAAATGGTACTCGACCGTTGCCTTCATGCCGGCTTCGCCGTAAACGGTCCAGGTTTCGGCGAGCGGCGCCGGGGGGGCCGCTGAAAAGTACGTCATCTGAAAAGCGAGCAGCGAGCCGAGCGCCAGTAGGAATCCGAAGCGACTCTTCTTTCCCCGCGGACGGACCATGGTGGTTCTCCTTTGCTGATAGCAGACCCTGCTCCCAATGCCGCCGCAAACCGGGTCGGCAGCGCACCGGCTCATCGCGATGAGAAAGAAGGATATGCCGTATCCTAGTTTTGTTTTCCCCACCAATCAACACCAATGTTTTACCGGCAGGCTTTCGCACCGTGGCAGTCTCGACAGCTCCCTCGCACTCCCGTCAAAGGGCTTCAACTCTTCCCGCTAGAGCGCGAAAGCTGCGGGAAGGCGGATCCATCGCCGGTCTTAGCCCAAAAGCGTGAAGGCAGCACAGTTCACCGGCAGGAGATGGTCCCGCTTGACGGTCAGCATGGCCTGGCGCGGCGCCCGGGCCGGAAGATGCCGTCTCGCCGCAAAGGGAGAGGAAAGGTCCAACCGGAAGGGGCTGCTGCGCAAACTGGGGATGCGGCCGCGAGGAAAATCCGGACATCTGGCAATCCCTCAACCTCACAAAAAGAACATTGTTGAGTGGATGCCAAGGCAGTGGATGTTTTCGAGAGTCGCCGGGGTTGGAAGGCCGCACCCCGGCAAGGGCTCGATAAAGGCAAACTATCCGAAAGGACAGGACGCACAGCTTCCGGCTTGGGTCCTCAACGGAAAAGGTCGCAGGGCTGCCGGGCGAATCCTATGAGAGTGGATCGCGACAAGAGTTCTTGCGGGTTTCCTCCGCGTTTTGGGTTCTCGTTTGAAGAAATCAAGGCTCTGCATCACGGACTCTTGTTGTAGGACATCCTTGCGGTTGCGGAGAGGCTGCCGCCGTTTCCCGATATGGTGTGGAAGGCCGTTCCGCTCATTCGAAGAATGGCTCCGGTCGAGGGAGTCGAGGCGTCCCGGAAAGACGTCACGGGGCTTGACCGCACGCCGGCTCCGGCTGTCGCCGTCGGGAGGAGGGCGTCTCAGCAGGTTTCCGAGTCCTTGCAGGTCGGTGTCCCAAACCCGGAACTACACGCCGCGGGACCGCAGGGCCCCCGCCGGGCGGGCGCCGCCGCCCTGGGGTTCACAGGCCTTGGCCGTTGGGAGATGCATGAGAAGGATCAGGAGGGAATCCCTTGTCTTTCCCGATAAGTCTTTCATGGCCGGCGTCCGGGCGGGTATCTTATGGAAGGTCGTCCCCCTTGTATAGTATCATCCCCGTCCGGGCGCGGTCGAAATCGGTCGTGAGAACGCCCACCGGCCGACCTCGGGGATCCATCAGCCGGGGGAGCCGAAGGAAACCTATCGGGAGGAGAAACGCAGGCATGGAATACGATGAAGGAACGATGGGCCGGATCTTTACCCTCCGGCTGGGAGACGGAGACCGGTTGCCCGACACCATCGAGGTGTTTGCCCAGGCCAAAAGGATTCGAAACGCCCTGGTGTTCTATCTGGGAGGCGCCGCCGACGGAAGCCGCCTGGTGGTGGGCCCCGAGGAAAACCGGGGGGACGCCGTCGTTCCCATGATTCACACCCTCCGGGGCGCCCAGGAGGTCCTGGCCGTGGGAACGCTGTTTCCCAGCGAATCCGGGGAGCCGGTCCTCCATATGCACGCGGCAACCGGCCGGGAAGGAGGTGCAGTGGTCGGCTGCACCCGGGTCGGGGTCCACGTCTGGCTGGTGGGAGAGGTCGTGATCCTCGAGATGCTGGGCGTACACGGGGTGAGGAAAGAGGATCCGTCCACCGGATTTCAGCTCCTGCGCCTGGGAGAGGGAGCTGGGGGGTAGAAGGGGCGCACAACCATCGAGAATCTCACGGGAGCTCCCACCTCACCGATTGTGCCGATTCGGCATTTGCAAAGCCGGCATGTCCGGGCCCGACGGGGAACTCGCCCGTTTGAGGGAACACGCCTTCGCAACCACGTCTGTTGCCGGCATGAGGCAGGATTACGGCTGGGAGATGGGGGCGGGGAGGATCCGTGTCCGCCCCCGGACGAATCTGCCCAAAAAGTGCGCCCTAAGGGTCCAATCAAACACGAGGACTTTTGATGGCATATCCCATGTAGGATACTCGGAGATCCTCGGTTTCGCATAGGTCGAATGAAGGACCTATGGCGCGGTGGTTCAGCTTTCCCTTCTTTACGGCTCGCAGACTCGCGAGCAGCGCCAGGGGATTCTTTCTCGACGAGATGCCTCTCAGTTCCTGGTTCGTGAGCCCGTTTCGGTTCAGAAATGCGAGAAGTTCTGCCGGTTTGATGAACTTCTCCCAGACATGGCTGTTGGGTTTGCACCAACGGGTGAAGTTCCACTCCTGACTGAGTTTGATCACGGCAAGTTTGCTGAACCAGGTCCGATTGACCGTATCATAGAAGAACACTCCTCCCGGCTTCAACGTGCGTGCGACTTCGCGGATGACCAGGCTAAGGTCGTCCACATGCTCGAGCACATCACAGCAGGCAACCACATCGAAAGAGGCATCGGGAAACGGCAAGGCTTCCCCTTTACCTTCCCGGTAATCGATGTCCAGGTTGTTGTCGGCGGCATGTTTTCGGGCCGCCTCGAGGGAACGGGTCGCCGGATCGATTCCCGTTACCGCGAATCCGTCCCGCGCGAATTCCTCGGCCAGAAAACCACCTCCGCAGCCGACATCCAATAGCGTCCTGCCCGGAAGAGGCAGCTTCTCGAGCTTGCGCCTGAAATACGCGTATCTCACGGGATTCATGCAATACCTGAGGCAGAGAACGTCGAATGAAGCACCCTCGGACCACCACTCATGACCGTGGATCTGGTACATTTCGTTATCGATCTGCATGAAACCTCATCGCTGGGCTTGGATCGGAGGGTCCCTAGTGAAAAGCGTGGCCCACCGCGACAAACATCAGGACGGCCACGAGGAGTACGGCACCCACGGCTTCTCTGCCTACTCTCCGACAAGCGGCGTGGCCTCGGATGTACTTGAACAGGATGCGGCGATTGAGAACGGCATGCGCAACCGCGGACACCAGGAAGAGAATTCCCAGGACGTTATGAGCCGCCATCCAGGCGTGTTGTGAAGAGGAGATCCATGGTTCCATCCGGTGCAGGTGGTTGGCCCAGCCGGTGATCGGCAGCCCCAGACCGGTGACGGTCGCTGTGAGGACGATGAATCCCCGCAGATTGAACGATCTCTTCTCGGTAGTTTTCATTTCTCGAGGTTCTCCTTCATCGCAGGTTTTCAAGATCTCCCCGCAACTGGGACAGAACCCGAACCGCTGTGGCCATGTCTTCGCTGCTGATATGCGACCCGAGTTCCCGCTCGAATTCATGAGCGCGTTCATGAATTCTTTCGAAGACTCGTAATCCCTCCTCCGAAAGCTTCACATGGCTGCGTCGGCCATCCCTGGCATCGGCAACACGGTCGACGAGTCCCTCCGATTCCATCTCCTTTACCTGACGCGTGACCGCTGCCGGGTTCACTCCCAGGCACCGGGCAATCTCCATGATTCCAATGTCCTCGGAATGGCGGGTTGCAAGAAAGCGCATCAGCGCCAGCCTCGAGGCCGGCATCCCCACCTGTCGGCTGAAAACGCTCAAAAGAACATGATGGAGCCGCATCACTTCGCGCAGCAAGTGCGGCTCATCCCCTTTGTGGCGGAGTCTGTCGGCAAGGTCGGCCACTGTGATCTCCTCGGGAGGATATTGTTGAGTATGTCATTGATCATGTCAAGTAAATTTTGCCGTGTGCTTTTCAAACAGATGCATTCGGGCACGGATACGGAGGATGCCGGTCGTCACCTCATGGCCGGTCCGGTCGCGGCACTCGCTTTGGACTCCTATGGACCTGGGTTGAGCGATTCCGAGAACCTCCGGGCGTCATGCCCGCGAAGGCGGGGATTCAGCGGGTATGCACGCTCTTTCCGGATCGGATTCCCGTCTGCGCGGGAACGAAGAGACGGGATCCGTCCCGGTCAAATCGCTCGATGCAGGATGCAGAGAGGTTCAGGTACACGAGAGGGTATGCTGTTGGGGAGGGTCGTCCGTATCCCGGGGGACGACCGCCGCGCAGGCGACCGTGGACTCCCGCACGGTTGGGCCGGAGATCCGTGGACGCACTCCCCGGGGAACCCATTGAGGTCGGGGTGTGCTGATCCGTCCAAGGAGCCCCTCATCCCCGAACCTCAAACGAAGACGATCCCCCGTGGTTGTCTGCACTCCACCGCATCGAGTCACCCTTGGGTCCAGGGGTCTCAAGGCCTCTTTAGGTCTTGGCGCCACCTTGGGGTGAGTCGGGGGATATGCTCCGCTTGCCTATGTCCGGTCCTTTGCACGAATTGAAGATTTTCCCGCACAATCGGATGCATCCGCTCCTTGTTGCCCGGCATCAAGGGCTTATCGTGATGCGACTCAGATTTCGGCGCATGGTTTCGGAATACCAGATTTCAACGAATTCCTTGATGGATTCCTCTTCGAATCGAGCAATCTCTTCCATGGCGTGTCTTCTTAGGAGTCGTTTGATGCTCTTGAAGGCAACGGGATCTTTGGCGGCAAAGTCCTTGGCCGCCATTTCCGCTTTGATCAACAGGTCGTCTTCCGATGTGACCGTGTTGACCAGTCCGAGGGCCAGGGCTTCCTCGGCGGTGTACATTCTTCCGGAGTAGAGAATTTCTTGAGCGTTCACGGTCCCTACACAGTATTTCAGAATGGCCGTACTGCCGGCAAAGACCGAGGAACCGAAGGTTATCTCATTAAGCGAGATCTTGGCCTTTCCCTTCACCATCAGCCGGTAATCACAGGCCGAGGCAATCATACAACCCCCGGCGATGGTATGTCCGTTCAGGGCGGCAATGACCGGTTTGGGAAACAGGAAGATGCGGGCGTAAAGATCGGTGAATTTGATAAGATAGCGCGAAAAATCTTCCCTGGAAAAACTCATGAATTCAGGTATGTCGAAACCAAAGGAGAAGAACCTGCCCCTCCCGGTCAGTATCACGGCTCTGATCGTTTCGTTCGCCTGGATTCGCGAAAGGGCCTCCTGGATTTGCTCGACCACGACCTCATTGATGGCATTCACTTTTCCCCTGGAAATGCTAACGGTTGCAATTCCTTCTTTTTCCGAGGTTTCAACATGGCCCATAAGCGTCTCCCTCCATAGGTCAAATCGCGCCAGGTCGCGCATTTCCCCACTGGGAGCAGGAAACGCGGACCTGGAAATCCCCTGTTTGGAGGATGGCAGGTGCATCCTCAGATCAGTCGGAGGCGAACGGCAAGGCTGTGGTTGCTTCCGCGCTTCTCGTCCCTCCCTCAGGCCATGGCGACTTCCGTATCCGCCGCCTGTCGTCTCTTCGATCCTCTTCTCCGAGCAGGGCAAACAGCTCTTCGCCGTCGTTGGAAAAACAAATCCGGCGACCGGGGCCGAAACCGATTTTCACCCAAAGACATGGGCGCCCATCCTGTTGATCCGGGAAGAAGCTGCCCGCTCCATCGGGTGGAAGGAGGACCCGCTCCCGGCGCAACGGGGGGGATATTCTCCCATCGCTGCGCCGGGAAGCAGAGGCGCGGATCGAATCGAGGCAAACCCCACCGGAACCTACTGGGTTCCCGCCCTACCCCTTCCCTGGCCCGGTGGAGGTCCGGAGCACATTTCGTCCAGGGTCAGAGCCCCGTCCCCGTTGGCGTCCCGTTTCTGGAACATGCGTTCGGGGTTGGCGCTTCGATGGGAAATGGCCATGAATTCCTCTTTGGTTACCTGCCCATCGTGATTGGCGTCCATCTTGGCAAAGTTCTTTTCGCAGCCTCTTCCCCCCCGCATTCCCCTGCCGGGGCCTCTTGTGGCGCAGAACTCCTCCTTGGTCAACGTTCCGTCCCCGTTCTGGTCACGCTTGTTGAACATCCGTTCCGGGTTGCGGGTCCGATGGGGAGCCGCCATGAATTCCTCTTTGGTTACCTGCCCGTCCTGGTTGGCATCCAATCGGTCGAAGTTTTTCTCACATCCCATCCGGGGTTGGACTTGGGGAGCCTGTTCCGGTGTTGCCTGGGCTGCCGCCGGATGCCATGTCCCAAAGACCACCGCAATGATCGCTACCAAGGTCAGGATAAAGGTCCGTTTCATATGTCTCCCCTCGTTATAGTAAGGTTTCGGGTAGGTGTTGATTGGATTCCGCCGAGACTGAATGGCGACATATAAGCACAATTGCGTTCCGCACGCAACGACCCAATGGGGTCCCCGGAATTCTTTGCCTGTGCCGGGGTGTCCTTCTTTGATCTCCAAGGAAACGCGTGCTATGAGTATGCCTTATCCCTGCAATCGAGAACATCAAGGTTGGGGTGCGCCGGGACCCCTCTGCCGGAGGGAACCGGCAATACACACTCTGGGAGCATATCATGACGAAGCCTCAAGGAAGTCGAGGGACCATCCTCTCATGCACGGTGTTTTTCTTCCTCCTGGGGACCGCTCTCCCGGCTTCCTGGGGAGCCGTCTCTTCCGAGGACAAGTTCCTGGTGAAGTTCGTGGAACGCAACTGGCTCAACGGCAAGGCCTGGGACAAACTCACGTATCCCGGAAAATTGGGGTATGTCTGCGGGCTCTTCGACGGAATCACCCTGTTTTGGGCCATGGCCGATGCCGAAGGGGTAAAGAAGAGCGTGGTGGATCCCATCTTCAGTGCGGCCGGCGTTCCGTCCAAGTATACGGTGGGGGACGTGGTGGACGGGATGGACGATTTCTACCGGGAACCCAAGAACCTCTCCCTGCCCGCCATCTGTGCCTACCTGCATTTTGTCTATCGGACGAGGGGGGAAGGGGAGGAAGCCATGAAGAAGCGCCTGTCCCGCTGGCACAAAATCTTCAAATGAGCCCCCGGTCCCGTTCCGTCTGCAACTCACCCCTCCGATGGAACCCTACGGCCGCTCCCTGAGCAGTTCGAGGGTTTCCTCGAGAACCTCGCGAACTTCCGGGTCCGGGTTCCTCCGGGCAAGGTCTTCCATGCGGGACAGCCACCTTGAATCCCCCAGTTCGCCGATCAGGTGCAGGAAATCTCCCTGGACCCGCGAGTCCGCGCCCGGGACCGAGTCCCAAACGGTATCGAGCAGCTCCCCCGCAAGGGGGGGGTTCCTTTCGGCCAGGGTCTCCACCACCACCATGGCTCCCAGCCGAACATTCCATTCCGGGTGGACGAGGAGGGGAAGAAATCCCTCGAAGACGGTATTCTTCTCGACCATCATATTGGCCAGCAGGCCTGCCTGACCCTCCTTGAGCATCCGCAGCAGGGTATCGGTGTCCAAGAGGGATGGGTCGGACCGGTGCAAAATCCGGAGGATTTCATCCAGCGTGATCGTCCCCGTCATGCGAAATTTGCCGTTCAGGATCAGGGTGGGGACCGACTTCACCCCGTGCTGCTCGGCGATCTCCGGAAAGAGTGCCCCGTCCACCACCCTTGCCCGAGATCGGGCCGGGGAGGCCGTTAAGGGGATGACCTGACGGACGGCGGCGGGGCAAAAGGGACACTGAGGCGTGACGAACAGAAGGAGGTCCGAGCTCCAAAGCGGCATTTCCAGTTCCCGGGAATGGGTGGGGAGCGGGAGGGGTCGGGGATCCGCCATGGCCGAGATCACCTCAAGAAAGGGCTCGAGTTCCCTGCCGGACGGAACCATGTGAAACCGCCAGACTTCCCCCACCACCAGTTCGGGGAATTCCCGCCCCGGTCTCCGTTCCACGATGAAATCCGGGGATGAAACCGTCTCCGCCAAGGCGCGATAGAAAGACTCGAGTTTTGGGGAGCGGGGGTCGTCGGTCAAAACGGCCTTAAGCAACCACGGACCCGAAAGTTTTTTTCCCCACTCCCGGACCAGGTCCCGATCTGCGGGATTCATAGGCATGAGACTTCCCTTCCTTTCAATCTTTTCCCCCTCGCCTCCGGACGAATCCTCGTTCCCGCCGACCCAACCCTCATGGAACGGGCCCTTTTTCCCTCGCCTCCGGACGAATCCTCACCTCAAATCCGACGGAGCACATGTTCCCAACCGATGAAAAGAATCTCCCTCGATCGGAAGAGGATCAGCAGACCGACCCCGACGCAGACCGCCCCCACACATTGGCGGAGCCGGACGGTTGCCAGGCTGTGAGCCAGGCGCACTCCCAGGACGACCCCGGCCAGTTCCAGCACGGTGACGGAAAGCCCCAAACCCAGGTGTACCGAACCGTTCTGAAGGTTACCCAAGGTCCCCGCGGATGCCACGGCAATCTGGAGCACCTGGCTGGTGGCGATGGATGTGAGGGGTGCAAACCCCATGAGCACCATGACCGGTACCGACAGGACGGGCCCACCGGTGCCGGTCAGACCGGACCCGAATCCGACGACGGCTCCGGTCCCCAGTAAAAGCAGGCGCTGTGCCGCAGATCGGCCGTCCAGGTATTCGAAGCCGTCGCCCTTGGAGGAACGGAGGGTGTAGACCCCGGAAAACAGGATGATCAGGCTCAAGAGGACGTTGAGGATGCGGGGGTCCACCCCGGCGTTCACTCGGGCGCCCAGGTAGCTGAATAAGACCGCGCCCATGCATACGGGCAGGCTGATCCCCCAATCGATGGTGCGGCGAAGCTGGAACATCCAGGTCCCCGCCAGGCCGGTGAAAGTAAAGCTGAACAGGGCGGTGGCCATGGATTCATGGGTGGACAAGTCGGCGATGTAGGCCAGGCAGGGGATGAGCAGAATCCCTCCGATGCCCACGGTTCCAATCAGGACCCCAACAATCACGGAAATGATTCCCAGCAATACCAGGCCCATAAACCCATCCAACAGCATCGGCAAGTCGGCTGCCCGTCCGAGCTCGAAGAAAAACCGGCGGGAGGCCGCCCCGGGGATCTGGCTCGCAGCCCATGGCCCGGGACGGGTCTCCCGAACTGCTCCCCGACGGAAAGGCGCCGCACCGATCCTTATGCTATCAGCGACAAGACGCCTGCATC
>JARKQW010000049.1 GCA_029974695.1 Syntrophobacteraceae bacterium
CATGCAGGAGGACCTCGAGTGAACCCGTGCCCCGACACCTTCCATCGAGAACCCCGGAAATCCATGACTCACCCCATGGCAAAGCCGGTTTTCTTGTCGTAGGATGGCGTGAACGGTCCTCTTTCGTGAAGAAGAACACGCTTTCCCCCTCTCGGGAAAGCCTCGTTCCCTCATCTCCCAGGCCCCCCGTCCTTTTTTCGGGGACAGGGATCCAAGGAGGCAGGTTTGGCGATGGAATGCGCTCCCGGTTATGGCCGGATCAACGACGACATTCTTCGTACCCTGTTCCGGCCCGGGAGGTTGTACCTTCTCTTTCTTGCTCTGGCTTTTTTGGGGCGTCGTAGTGGGGGCTTCCTGCCGGGCCCACCAAATTTACGCGGGCCTGGGGGTTGCCGCGGTCAACTACCCGGTGGTCTGGGGTACGCATCTCGTCAACTTCGTATTTTAGGTGGGGATTGCTCATTTTGGGACCTTGATTTCCGCCATTTTGTACCTCTTTCGAGCTCCCCGGCTCACGGCCATCGCCCGAAGCGCCGAAGCCATGAACGTTTTCGCCGTCATGACCGCCTGGCTCTTTCCCCTGATTCATCACGGCAGAGTCTGGGTGGTCTACTGGATCCTGCCGTACCCCAATCAGGGCAACCTCTGGCCGAACTTCCAGTCGCCCCTGGTCTTCGACGTCCCCGCCGTCTCGACCTATCTCACCGTGAGCCTTCTTTTCCGGTACACGGGCATGATCCCGGACCTGGCCGTGGTGCGGGACCGATCCACGGGCGTCCGGCGCAAGAGCTACGGCTTCTTTATCCCGAACTGGAGCAACACGTCTCAACAGTGGAGACACCACGGGGCCGCGTATCTTTTTTTCGCCGCTCTGGCCACTCCCCTGGTGGTTTCCGTCCACAGCGTCGTATCCTGGGACTTTGCGTTCCCCGTCGTTCCCGGACGGCACAGCACCATCTTCGCTCCCTACTCCGTTGCCGGAGCCATCCACTCGGGGCTTGCCATGGTGATCACCCTTTTCATTCCCCTCAGGCGGATTTATCGCGTGGAACACTTCATCACCGTGCACATTCTGGAGCAGCTTGCCAAGACCCTCCTTCCGACCGGCCTGATCGTGGGATATGCCTACGTGGTCGAGTTTTTTATGGCGTGGTACAGCGGGAGCGCCACGGAATACGATCTGTTCCTCTGGCGCGCGTTCGGCAATTACCGCGTCACCTTTTGGATCATGGTGCTCTGCAACACCGTCCTTCCCTCGGTTTTTTTCTTTAAGAAGGCTCGTACCGGCCTCCCGTGGCTTTTTCGGTCTCCCTGGCGGTGAACGTGGGGATGTGGTTCGAACGTTACGTCGTCATTTGTTCCTCCCCCGGACGGGAGCTTGATCCATACCCATGGGACGTCCTCCGGGCCGTCTACGCCCCCACCTGGGTGGAATACGGCAATCCCGGCGGGCTCTTCTTCCATGTTCTTTTTCCTCTTTCTGCTCTTCGTCAAGTTCCTTCCGTCCGTCTCCATGACGGAGATGGAGGAGTTGCTGCCGCCCCCCCCGGCGGGCAGGGGCGCAGGAATCGCCGTGAAAACGGGTACGTCGCCCGGAAGAAATCGGCTTTTTCTCCAATCTTCCCCATTGCAGGCGCCGATCAGGGGATGGTATGGTCTCCTCGCCCGCAGCTTCGAAGGACTTCGAGTGGACATTCACCCAATTCAGCAACTTTTGCGCAGCAAGGGGCGTTTTCGCGAAATCCTCGGGGTATTTTTCCGGTACGGTCTGGCCGACTGGCTGACCACCCTTCCGGGAGGACTCCTCCTGGAGTACTTCCCGGGAATGGACCCGAACAAGATCCGCGAACTCTCGACGGCGGAACGAATCCGGATGGCCTTGACCGAGCTGGGAACCACCTATATCAAGCTGGGGCAGATCCTGAGCACCCGCCCCGACTTGGTGGGACCTGAAATCGCGGGGGAATTGGCGAAACTGCAGTCTACGACTCCCGCAGACCCTCCTCAAGTCGTCCGCGAGATCCTGGAAGCCGAACTGGGGGCCTCCCCGGAGGCCCTCTATGTCCGGTTCGACCCGGTGGCGACGGCTTCGGCCTCCATCGGCCAGATCCACCGGGCGCAACTCCACGACGGCACCTCCGTGGTGGTGAAGGTCCAGCACCGGGGCATCGAGGACCGAATCCGCCAGGACGTCGAGATGGCCCTTCTGCTGGCGGAAACGGCGGAGCGCTACTCGCCTCCGTTGCGCGGGTACCATCCCGTTGCCACTACCCGGGAATTCACGCGCACCCTGCTGGCGGAGCTGGACTTCGGCCGGGAACTCCAGAACCTGCTCCGGTTTCATCAACGGTTCCGCCATGACCGGGGAATCCGGATCCCCACGCCCTATCCCGCCCTTTCTTCCCGCAGAATCCTGACCATGGACCGCCTGGAGGGGGTGGACCTTGCCCACGTGGAAGACCTTCGAGGAGCCGGGTACGATCTGGACGAATTCGCCCGCCGGGGAGCCCGACTGTTTTTGGACATGATTTTTCGGGACGGTTTTTACCACGCCGACCCGCACCCGGGAAACCTGCTGATCTTGCCCGACGGTCGCCTGGGGCTTCTAGACTGCGGAATGGTGGGGCGGATCGATCCCCGTTTGCGGGAACACATCGAGGACATGCTCATCGCCATTGCCGAAGAGGATTCCGCCCAAGTGTGCGACCTGGTAGTGCGCCTGGGGGCCCTCCCGGCCGGTTTTGACGCCGAAGCCCTCCGAAACGACATCGACCTTTTCATCGGGGAATACGGATACCAGTCTCTGGAACAGTTTGATCTCACCGGAGCCCTGAACGACCTCATTTCCATCATTCGCCGCCACAAAATCCTGCTGCCCTCGAGGCTGGCCCTTCTCTTCAAGGTGTTGATCATGCTCGAGGGAACCGCTCGCAAGCTCAGTCCCAGGTTCAGCTTGGCCGAACTGGTGCAGCCGTACCAGGCGGACATTGTGCAGCGTCGCCTGGCCCCTCAACGCATGTTTCGATACGTTCGACACCTTTCCCAGGACTGGCTCCGCCTGGCCGAACAGTCCCCCAAGGACCTGTCCGGCATCCTGGAAAAGCTTCGAACCGGTCGTTTTGACGTCAGAATCGACCACCGGCGGCTCGATTCCATCATGAATCGGCTAGTGAAAGCAATTCTTGCAGCGGCTCTGTTCCTGGGTTCCACAGAGCTCCTCAGCTCCCGGATTCCGCCCCTGGCCTTCGGGGTGTCGGTGCCGGGAATGGTGGGTTGCGGATTGGCCCTGTTTCTGGGGATCAGGGTACTCTGGGCGATACTCAGGTCGGGGAAAACCACGTCGGACGACGGGTTGTAGGGTACTGAAGAAAGCCGAGGCCAATACCCCGGCTTCCGTCTCACAGGACCAAGATCTTTTCCGTTTCTTCAGGGAAACAAACCGAGCGGAACGCTTCCTCCACCGTGTTCGTCAGCTCGCTTCCGGGCGGAAAACCCTCCATCTCGGAGAGCTTTCCCTCGCATCTTTTCGCCTCTTCTTCTTCGTCTCCCATCAACTCCTGCCCGTTGAACCTCGGGAAGTCGGGAGTCAGCCGGTCCGTATAGAGATCCCCCCCGTCGCCGAGCATTTCGGCGAAGGATGAAATCCCCAGCGGGGTCATCCAAAGGGGTCTTCTTTCCATCCGCAGTCTCGTAATGTCGATACTGATGTGCTCGTTGCCGGTTTCCATGACGAAATCCTACCTTTTCGGGTTTTCAAGGGCCTGGTTTTCTGCGGCCCATCCATACTCTAAAAGGTAAAATTGAGCACCCGCGGAATCAATCGAAGAGAGGTCCCGACCCCCGGCCGGACCCGGGAGAGTGCCCGAGGACCGGGGTGAAGAATCACGTGCGGGGGGATTCCCCCAGCCCGTGCATGGAGCGGATCAATTCTTCGATCCGTTCCTCGCTGACCAGGAATCCGCCATCCACGGGATACTCCCGGCCCCGGGCGTGGACTGTCAGGAACGGCTCGTTATCATCCGCCCAGCCTTTGCGGCCGTGTTCCACGCGCAGGAGGTCCGCTCTCTTGAGCTTCCATACTTGAAACCCACAGTGGATGATCCACTCCCCGTCGATTTCCAGGTAATGGCGACGGCCCTTCCACAGTACGGCCGCTGCAATCAAGGCAAACACCCCGCAGACCAGCAGTTCGAACCGGATGGAAAGATCTTCCCGGGCAAAGGCCGCCGCACCCAGGCAGATCCCTCCCAAGGCAAGGGCAAGCAGGTACCCGTGGGGCCAACGATGAGACTGCTTGTAATACTTCATGCCGCCTTTCTTCCATCACGACGTGAGAGAGTCAAACGAGGTCGGCACAGGTCCGGGAACGGCAGGCATGAGTCCGTAAGGCGGCGGGGGGGAAGGTCCCCGACCGTCCTCGGCTGCTCATGCCGGTCGGCCGGGCAGGACGACTACCGGGTACCGCTACCCTTTCCGACAGTCCGTGGGACCGCTTGAGAAGACCCGAATCTCTCCTCGCCGAGCTGCGCCTCAGCGGTTCAGCATGGAGAGCTGCTGGAGAGAGAGCTGCTCCTCGAGGGTGGAAAGATCGCCCAGTTCCTGTCCCAGGGCTTTGGCCTTTAGGACCCGCCTGAGGATCTTGCCGGACCGGGTCTTGGGCAAGGAGCTCACAAACTGGATTCGCTCCGGCTTGGCGATGGGCCCCATTTCAGACGCAACATGGGCCTTCAGCTCATCTTCGAGGCCTTCGGAAGGCTCGATTCCCTGGGAAAGAATGACATAACAGTGGATAGCGCTGCCCTTTAGCTCGTGGGGCAAACCGATGGCCGCGGCTTCGGCAACGGCCCGGTGAGAAACCAGGGCGCTCTCGATCTCCGCCGTTCCCAGCCGGTAGCCGGAAACCTTGATGACGTCGTCCACCCGGCCGATGACCCAGAAGTAGCCCTGGGCATCCTTCCTGGCCGAATCGCCCGTAAAATAGACCTCGGACTGTTCCCCGCGCCAATACTGCTGAACGTACCGCTCCGGGTCGTTGAGGAGGGTGCGCATCATGGCGGGCCATGGCTTCCGAATGACTAGAAACCCGTCCTCGTCCACGGGTTTGGCGGCGTGACGATCATCCACCACGTCCGCCACGACTCCCAGTACGGGGTAGGTTCCGGATCCCGGCTTGAGGGGAGTTGTGGGGTTCGGAGCAATCATGAACATCCCGGTTTCCGTCTGCCACCACGTGTCCATGAGGGGGCACCGCCCTCCCCCGATGACCTTGTGGAACCAGCGCCACGCCTCAGGATTGATGGGCTCCCCTACGGAACCCAGCAGGCGCAGGGTCGAAAGATCATAGCGACTGGGCCAGGCATTGCCAAAGCGCATGAGTCCCCGGATAGCCGTTGGCGCGGTGTACAGGATGTTGATTCCATAGCGTTCGACGCATTGCCACCATCGGTTGGGGTAGGGGTAGTTGGGTGCCCCTTCGTAGATGAACGAGGTCGCCCCTTCGATGAATGGGGCGTAGACGATGTAAGAATGCCCGGTGATCCAGCCCGGGTCCGCCGCACACCAGTACCGGTCTTCCTCCTTGAGGTCGAAGGTCATGTGGAAAGTGGCCGAGATGCCCACCATGTATCCGCCATGGACATGGACCACGCCTTTAGGTTTCCCGGTACTCCCCGAGGTGTAAAGGATGAAAGCGGGAGTCTCGGAGTCCAAGGGAACAGTCTCACACTTGGTGGAAGCGATGGGGAGAGTCAGGAGGTCGTGGAGCCAGTAATCCCGTCCCGCTTGCATGTTCACCGCGTGACCCGTTCGCCTCAAAACGATGCAGGTCTGGATGGAGGGACTGTGATCCATGGCCTCATCGGCAATGCGCTTCAACTCGACGATCTTGCCGCGCATGAAGCCGCCGTCCGCCGTAAGGAGCACCTTGGACTGGGCGTCTCCGACCCTCTCGCGGACGGCCTCCACGGAAAAGCCCCCGTAAATCACGCTGTGAACGGCGCCGATTTTGGCGCAGGCAAGCATGGAAAAGATCAGCTCGGGAACTCGGGGCATGTAAATGGACACAATGTCGCCCCGGGCCACGCCCATGCCCTTGAGCACATTGGCCAGCTTGGAGACTTCCCGGTTGACGGCAAGGTAGGAAAAGGTCCGATGGCTGCCGTCTTCTCCTTCCCAGATCAGGGCCTGTTTGTTGCGGCGCCAGGTCTTCAGATGCCGGTCAATAGCATTGTGAACGATGTTGCACCTGGCCCCGGTGAACCATCGATAGAACGGTTTGCCCGAATCGTCCAACACCTGGTCCCAGGGCCTGTACCATTCGAGACGTCGAGCCATCTCCTCCCAGTATTCCTCAAAGTTCTCGCAACTCCACCGATAAAGCTCTTCCCAGGTGCTGAATCCTTTCTGCTTCATGTACCGACTGAGGTTCGCGTTCTCTACCACGTCCGAAGGCGGGTAGTAGATTTCCTCCTCCTTGCCCCCTCCCTCTCTCAGGATGCTTCCGGTCGGATTTTCCATGACTTTTCTCCTCCATGCGCACGCGATGCAGTTCCGATGCTCCGATGGTATTGGAACGGTGAACCGTGATCAAGCAGCCCCGTAGTTGCACGAGCACCTCGAGGGCGGGAGGGCCTTTAGGGTGCAGGTTTCAGCCTCCGCCCCCAAGCATTTCGCTTCCGAAATTCAGCCACCTTTCCCGGCGGAAAGTCGGCATTCCCCATGAGCTCTTTCGAGACACGGGATCCCAAGATTGGAGTGTCCCGGGAAGCGTCCCGCCCGTCAAAGCGCGGGTCCCGGGACTCCTTGTGGGATTCAGACATGCCTTTCCGCTTCCGGTGCCTGCCCAAGCCAGGGGGGTCCGGGGCCCGGACCGGTCAAGAGTGCCGGACGCACCACGGACACGTCTTTTCGTGCAGCGAATCTACGAACGCAATGCGACGCATCTCCAACACCCCCTCGCCCCCCCGGGGATCGGGTGGGGAGAGGAAATTGTCGCACAGGCTTTTCCGGAGGGTTCACGTCGATGAAACAGCTTCCGGCCAAACCCCGATCTCGGCGGTGTTTCCCGGAATACGGCGGGGCCGTTCCCCGCATTTCGGTCTGCCGTCTATTTCGTATCCTTGAAGGATGGGTCCGCATCCGTCATATCTTGGTAAGGGCAGGAAACTATTAGAAAAGTCTTGCGTTGTCAAGAGCTGTGTTCTCCTCCCCGACGTTTTTCTTCGTCTCCCGGATCGCCCAACCCCGGCAGAAAAAGCCGCACGGGGCTTTCCCGGCTCATTGCACGTCGGACAGCTCGAGCACGAGGAGCTGCTTCTTGATGGGGTTGAAGCCGGAATCTTTTTCGAGCAGCCCCTTGAGTCCCTGGCGATACCACTTCTGACCCGAGCTGGTCTGCAGCTTTTGAGACTCGAGGCCCGCAGGAAGACGGCCTCGGGCCATTCGGGACAATACCTGGAGCCGGACTTCATTTTCCATGTCCACCTGGGTCGCCACGAAATCCACCAGGGCGGCCCATTCTTCCGCAGTGGGTCCTCCCCACCGCCGGGTGAGGGCGAACAACCGGTAGCAAACCAGGGCTGCGTCCCGATCTTCCTCCTTCTGAAAACTGCGGCCGCTGTAAACCCGCATGGCCTCTCGGCCCACCTGGCTGATGAAAGCCAGGTGGAACCAGCGCAAGGTAAAGAAATATCCCTCCCGAGTCACTTCCCGTCCCGCCCAGTAGAAAGGGTTTCCCAGGTTCTTGATGTGGACGGCCCAACGGGCCAGTCGATAGAGAACGGGATTGCGTCTCACCACTCGAAGGATGGGGTGGTCGTTGATCCGCCGATACACTTGGTAGTAGCGCTGGTAGTCGCTAATCCTGCGGCTTCCGAAAAAGCGGAAAGGAGCGATGGCGGTCAGGCGGGAGAGACGAAGGCCCACCCTGCGCATCAACTGGAGCAACTCCACCAGGGAAGCCTCGTATTCGGGAGTCCCGGCCGTTCCATGGTAGACTGCTGCAATGGATTGAATGATGCGGGTAGCCAAAGCGGTCAGGGCTTCGACGCTGAGCTGGAGCCTCCCCTCAGGCCATTCCCAGACCTCTCTGCGCAGACTCCGAATGATCTCCAGCGCTTCCCGGTCCTTGGGGCCCAGGGGGGTGAGCAGATCCAGCTCTTGGTCCTCCCGGGACTCCTCCAGGATCTTTTTCCAGCGCCTCCTCAACCACCACCTGGCGCACAGCAGCACCCCGACGGTCGTCAGGGTCACCGTCAGGAACAGGCCGCTGATCCAGTGTTCCCGGAGGAACTGATCAAGAAGCTGTCTTCCCAGGCCTTGTTCCATGTCAGGGACCCGTGTTTTGACGGAAACGGTTCTTCCTACCCTCGTCTCGAAGGAGGAATCTGCGAATGAATCCCGCTCCGGGGACAAGCAGGCTCCCGAGCCCGCGAGCCGGACCCCCTCCCCCGTACGGTGAACCGAATCCCTCGTCCGGGACGGCCGTCATCCCGGAAAAGGGGCCCGAGTAGAGCTTCCCAACCGGGCATGAGAACGCGCGGGCGTTTTCCTGCAAAGACGGCATTCCACGCTTCCCATGGTTTCGGGCCCTCCCCCGAATACCGCTCCCCTACCGACGCCCGGAGCGGTCCGTCTCTGTGGAGTCGTGCCTAAAAGGGCGCGTCCTGCCCCGTCGAAACCGTCGCCCCATCTTCGGGTTCTTTCCCGGTTTCGATCCAGTGCTGCATGAGCTTCAGAGTTCCGCTCTCCCAGGAAGAATCGAGCCTCTCTCGGAGGAATCTCTCGTAGAGCAGGTTCAGGGCCGAAAATACCTCTTCGAGGAAATACATCCTTTCCAGGAACCGCCCGTCCGCGTCTTCTTCCCGGGCGGCGGGGGGTTGTTTGGGAGTCTTCAGCCCCTTGATGCTCC
>JARKQW010000063.1 GCA_029974695.1 Syntrophobacteraceae bacterium
AGGTCCTCGAGAATCCGCCGCTCACTGGGTGGGGGGAGTGGGCACGAGGATGCTGAACTCGAGCATCTGGCCCCGGTACAGGAGCTGCACCCGGTACAATTCTCCCAGGGTGGGCGGGGTGGTTTCATCCTTTTCGAATACCCGTGCGAGCCGGATTTCCACCGCAGGTTTGTCGGGAAACGATTCCATGACCAGGGCTCCCTCCCCGGCCTTCTCCGGAAACACCAGAATGGTTTGGGCCGCCGCCTCGAGCACCGGCTGGACCTCGCTCTTGTGCCTCAACCGCTGCCCATAGTGGAGGGATACGGAAATCAGCCCCATGAGGCCACCCAGGAGGATGAGCCCGATGGTGAGGCTGACCATGACCTCGAGCAGGGTAAATCCCTTTCGAGAATCGGCCCCGGCAATCAGGCGGCGCCCCCGGGCAGGCCTTGTCCGCGCCGTCCTCCCGGGGCGGAGGTGAAGATCCTCGCGGCCGGGGGAAGGCGATTTCGCCGATTCAGGAGGGTTGGCTGCCGCGGGCTGTTTCATGGTTCCGTTCTGGTGACCTGGACCGTGCCGAAGAGAGGGTGAATGAAAATGTGGAAGGAACGCTGCTGGTCAAAGAGGATCTGCAGGTCGCTTCCGGAAAGACTGCCGTCGGGGTAGAAAAGAACGACGTGATCGCCGGTGAAAGGGTCCTGTTCCAACCGGTCGGCGTAGATGTCCACGTTGAGAGGGATGGCCGTTTCCGGCGGAACCTCGAAACCGTAGAGCCGCTCGGGGCCCCGAATGCGAAATATGGCGATCGTGCCCGTGTTCATGGCCCGCAACCGGGCGCTCCGCAGAGTCCGGACAAAGTCCTGCACGAATTCGCGCTCCTCCATCCGCTTCCAGCCGCCTCCCACCCGGGGCAGGACCAGTCCGACGGTGATCGCCAAAATGACCAGCACCACCATTAGCTCCACCAGGGTGAACCCCCGGGATTTCAGCCGGGTCAAAGGACTTGGCGCCATGGCTAAAACTGTATCTCGTTGATCCCGAAAATGGCGGTGAACATGCTGAGAACGATGGTGCCGATCATGAGGCCCGTGGCAATGATCACCGCCGGTTCCATCAAGGCCATGATCCTCTGGAGGGTCCTCTGGAGCTCTTTTTCGAAATGGTCTCCCAGCCCCATGAGGCCCTGTCCCAGGTTCCCCTGCTCCTCGGCAATGCGCAACATGGTTCCCACACGAACGGGAAACATGGAATGGGAACGGAAGAAGTTGCTCATGGAGTGACCGGCCTTGATCTCCCGGTGCAGGGGCACCAGCGCTTCTCGAAGCACGGAATTGATCACCAGTTGTTCCCCCAGGCTCAAAGCCCGCAGCAGGGGGACCCCCGCTTCGATCATGGTCCCCAGGGTCCTGCAGAACCGGGTCAACTCGCTGTGCAGGATCAGGTACCGGGTGAGCGGCATTCGAAACAGGATCTTGTCCACCTTCTTTCGGACCTTGGGCTTTCGATACAGGGCCCTTCCCCCGAAAAAGACCGCACCGAAGGCCAAGGGCAGGATCCAACCGTAATCCTTGAGGAACATGCCCGCTTCCAGCATCAGATTGGTCAGGAAAGGGACCTTTTGATTCAAATCGTGAAAGATCCGGGCAAACTTCGGGATGACGTACACCAGTAGAATGACCATGGATACCGCACTCACTCCCAGCAGTATGAGGGGATAGATCATGGAGGAGATCATGCTCTGGCGAAAGGTGCGGCGCTGTTCCAGGTATTCGGCCAGGCGCTTGAGGATCGGTCCCAGGGTGCCGCCGGCCTCCCCCGCCCGCACCATGTGGTCCGAAAGATTTCCGAAGACGTCCCGATACTTGCCCATGGCACCGGACAGATCGCTTCCCCCCTGGACATCCCCCAAGAGCCCCTGGACCACCTGCCGGAAGGTCTTGTGGGTCTGGTTGGTGCTGATGAGGGCCAGGGCGCGATCCACGGGAAGGCCCGCGTAGAATAGATCCGAAAGGTCGTAAAAGAACCGGATGATGTGCTCTTCGGGCACCCGCCGGGGGCGCTGACTGCGCACGGGCTTGATCTTCACCGGGTAGAGCTTTTCGGTCTTGAGCTTTCCCGCCGCCTCGACCTCCGAGGCGGCTTCCATGACCCCCCGATGCGTCCCTCCCATGGTGTCCCGGGCATGGTACTGGTAATATGCCATCGTCTTAGATGCCCATCCTTTCCGCAGCAATGGGATTCCGGTGGTGGGGGTTTCTTCCGTTACCCGGTCCAGGACAGAAGACTGGTGACTCGAAGGACCTCGGAGAGCGTGGTCACTCCGTCGAGGGCTTTTCGATACCCATGGTGCAACAGGGGGCGGTACTGCTCCCGGTACCCCAGTTGAGCGATGCTGCCCGCGTCCTTTCCCCCAACGATGGCCGACCGTACGGTCTCGGAGATGGGGAGGAGCTCGAAGATGGCAGTTCGACCCCGAAAGCCCGTAAAACCGCACCGGTCGCAGCCTTTGTTATGATAGAGCGTAGTGTGCGGGACTTCCTCGAGGACCTCCTTCAGGCGTTGGATGTCGGCCTCCCTTGCGGGGTAAGGTTCCTTGCAGTGAGGGCACAGAATGCGTACCAGGCGCTGGGCGAGAATGGCCAGCAGGGAATCCGCAATGAGAAAGGACTCGGTGCCCAGGTCCCGCAAGCGCGTGATGGCCCCCGGGGCGTCGTTGGTGTGAAGGGTCGACAAGACCAAGTGGCCGGTGAGGGCCGATTCAATGGCAATGTCCGCCGTCTCCTTGTCCCGGATTTCCCCGATGAGCAGCACGTCGGGGTCCTGGCGGACCAGGGAACGCAAGGCGTTGGCAAAGGTGAGATCGATCTGGGGTTTCACCTGGATCTGGTTGATCCCGTTGATCTGGTATTCGACGGGATCTTCGACGGTGATGATCTTTCGGGTGACGGAATTGAGCTTTCTCAGGACTCCGTAAAGGGTCGTGGTCTTGCCCGAGCCCGTGGGCCCCGTAACCAGGATCATCCCGAAGGGCCGCTCGATCAATTGTTCGATAAACCCCAACTGCTGGGGGTCCATTCCCACCGAGGCAAGGCTGTAGTCCACCGACTCCTGTGCCAGGAGCCTGAGAACGAGGCT
Source organism: Syntrophobacteraceae bacterium (assembly GCA_029974695.1). GTDB lineage: Bacteria > Desulfobacterota > Syntrophobacteria > Syntrophobacterales > Syntrophobacteraceae > JAGPLX01. The sequence goes on from JARKQW010000063.1 coordinate 3,118, forward strand.
TTCCCCAAAAATGGTGGGCACGGTGGAGACCCGCACATCCACTTCCCGGTTGCCGAATTTGAGCTTGATCTTTCCGTCCTGGGGAAGCCTTCTTTCGGCAATGTTGAGGTTTGCCATGAGCTTCAGGCGGCTGATGATGGCCGCCTGCATGCTTTTGGGAGGCCGATCCAGGTCGAAGAGCACCCCGTCTACCCGGCAACGTACCTGGAAGCCCCGGTCGAACGGTTCGAAATGGATGTCCGAGGCCCTCATGTCCAGGGCCCGGGAGATCAAAACATTCACCATTCTTACGATGGGTGCTTCCTGGGCCAACCCTTTGAGGTGTTCCAGGTCTTCCTCGAAGGAATCCCCGTTCAGGGAACCCAACTCGGCCGAACGGGACAACGCCTCGGCTTCCTTGGCCGCCGTTCCGTAGAGACGATCGATGGCCGTGCGGATTTCTTCCCGCAGCCCCAAGCACAACTGGAGCTCCATGCCCAGGAAATACTGGGTGAGGGTGTTCAACATGGGGAGGTTCAGGGGGTTGTTCACCACCACCCGAACCCGGCCACTGTCCATGTGAATGGGGAGAACGGAATGCTTGCGCAGGAAAAACATGGAAACGCCCTCGAGCAGGACGGGCTTTTCCGGGTAGTCCTGCCTTTCCAGCAGAGGCAGGTCCAGATGCCGGGCCAGCACCCGCAAGACCCGATGTTCGTCCGTGACGGCGATCTGTTCGAAGGAGTCCATGAGCGGCAATCCCTCCACAAAATAGGAGGATTGGAGCTGCTTCGTTTGATCTTCCTGGAGGTTGAGTTCGGTGCGGAAGGCTTCCAGAAGTGACCCTTGACTCATAGAGGCTCCTCGAAAAGGCCTGTAAATCTTTCGGAGCATTCTTAACAAATTGATCTTTGAAAGTAAACGATCCCACGCAGACCGAAACTCGGGGGACTCCTCCCCGGGCGGTCGGAAAAGAGAAACTGGTTTTCCCCCCGGGGGCCGGAAGACGGGAAGGAACCGTCCATTGTCCTCTGGTCACGGAGACCAAGAGACGATATAGTAGCGGACGATCCGCCGGCTCGGGGATGGTTCGCAGGATTCCGGGCGCGGGCCGGAGACCTTTGGCCCCAAGGGGGTCGTTTCATCGGAACCCCTCGTCATGGCGGAGGATAGGGGGCTCAAGACTGCTCCCGCCCAAGTGGACGGATATGCCGGGCTCCTGCTCTCGGGCAATGACGGACGAGGATTTCCGGAAGGGGAACGGGTCGGTCCGGGGGGGCGGCGACGGGGCCCCCTCGGGAAGGAGAGTTCCATGAAAGGCTCGAGGAATCTTTGCGCGGGTTTTCTCGCGATGTGGTTCGCATTCGAAACGGGCACTTGCTTTGGGGCCGCTCCCATCATGGTGGAGAAGAACCTCTTTGCCCAGGACCGAAAACCTCCCTCGGAGCAGGCCGCTCCCACACCCCAAGCCAACCAGCCGGGGCTCCAGCCCAAGTCCATCCAACTGGACGGCGTCTTCATTTGCGGTGACGTCAAGAAGGCCCTCATTCGATTGAAAGGCCAGCCTTCCGGCAAGGATAAGTCCGGAAAGGCCCAATCGCCCTTTGTCATGGTTCGGGAAGGAGAGAAGCTGGCCGAGTATCAGGTCGTTCGCATCGAACCCCGGAGCGTTTCCCTGGAAAAGGACGGGCAGACGTACGTGGTGAGTCTTTTTGCCGAAGGAAAAGTGGTTCCGCCTGCGCCCCAGACCCCTCAACCGCCGGGGACCGCTTCGGCGGGGCAGGGCAGCCCACCCCCCGGGGGACCCTCGGGCAGGAGAGAACGGCTTCCCGCGCCCTCCCACGGCGGTGAGCCACCGGAGGTTACCTCCACGCCCCGGTTTCCCACCCGCGGCGGAGGCAGCAACGTGATGGCCCGCCCGCCCGCAGTCCCACACACGGATGGCGGATCCGATGAGTCCGTTCATGAGGAAGTCGAAACGGAGGACATGGACGAGGACGAGAGCTAGGGGCGGTCCCTGCCGTTTGCCCAGCCCAGCCGTCAAGGCAGGGCCATGCAGTTCCTTCCACAGCAACAGCATGACGGGACGGCCCCGTCGGGGCACGGAAGGCGGCGGTTTCGGGTTCAAAGGATCTGGGCCGCCTCCTGCAGGATAATGTCCGCAATGGCCAGGGAGGAAGTGGCTGCGGGGGAAGGGGCGTTGAGCACATGCACCATGCGCTCTTCTTTGAGAAGGACAAAATCGTCTAGGAGTGCCCCGTCGGGTCCCAGTGCCTGGGCCCGGACTCCTGCGCCCCCGGGCAACAGGTCTTCCCTGCGGATTTCCGGGACCAGGTTTCGCAGTGCCCGGGCGAACAAAGTCCGGGAATAGGAGCGGAGAATCTCGTGCCATCCGGCTCGCCAGTAGCGGCCCGCCATCCGGCGAAATCCGGGGTAGCTCAAGGTCTCCAGGAGTTCCGACCAGACTACCCGGTCCTTGCGGTAGGCTTCCCGTGCATAGGCGAGGACCGCGTTGGGACCGGCTTCCACCGTTCCGTCCAGCATTCGGGTGAAGTGGACCCCCAGGAACGGGAACCGGGGGTCCGGCACCGGGTAGATGAGGTTTCGGACCAGGCGGCTCCGGTCGGAGCGAATTCGGTAGTATTCCCCCCGGAAGGGCACGATTTGACAGGGAGGATTCAGCCCGGCCATCCGGGCGACCCGGTCGGAATACAGCCCTGCGCAGTTGACCAGGGAACGGGCCGATACCCTCCCGCGACCCGTCTCGAGGTGAATCAGGGACGAATCCCTGAGGACCGCCGCGACTCTATGGCCCAGGAATAGGGACCCTCCCCCGGACAGGAACTCCCGGACGTATGCCTGGGTCACTCTTCCAAAATCGACGATCCCGGTGGAAGGAACATGCAGCCCCAGCAGACTCCGGGCATGGGGTTCGATGTCCCGGACCTGGTCGGGATGCAGGATCCGCAGGTCCGGTACCCCGTTGGCCCTGCCCCGGGTGTGCAGGTCGTGGAGCCGCATTATCTCGTCCTCCCGGACGGCGAGCACCATCTTCCCGCACAGTTCGAAAGGAACCCCCTTTTCTCGGCAAAACTCCACCAGTTGCCGGGCTCCCTCGACGCACAGCCTCGCCTTCAAAGAACCGGGGCGATAGTAGAGCCCCGAGTGGATGACGCCGCTGTTGTGCCCCGTCTGGTGTCGCCCGGGAGCGTCCTCCTTCTCGATTACCGCCACCCGCAGGCCGGGGTTGGCCCGGACCATCTTCATGGCCGAGGCCGTCCCCACAATCCCTGCCCCCACAAAGGCAATATCAAAGGGTTTCGTCATGCTTCGTCTCCGGGAATCCTCTCTAGCCCCTCACCGGCGGATTAAAATATCCCAAACGGACGTCCGGGTAGGACGATCTCAGACGGTCGATGAGGCGCCTCATGCCCATGCTACGGTCGTCTTCGGGGAGCCCCAGGCTTTTCTCGTACCATTCGGGATCGATATTGAGGTTGCGCATCTGGATGAGATTGATGCGGGTTTCGTCCAGGAACCGGCGAAGGGCGGACCATTCCTCCTCGGAGTCGGTGAATCCCGGATGCACGAAGTAGTTTATGGAGGCAAAGCCCCCGCGGCTTTTCACGATCTTCAGGGACTCGATCAGGCTTTCAAAAGAATAGTCCCGAGGCCGGAAGTAGCGTTGGTAAGGTCCCGGGCGGCAGCTGTTGAGGCTGACGCGTATGCTGTCCAGGCCTTCCTCGCACAGTTTGGCCACCCGCCGGGGGAGGCTTCCGTTGGTGTTGAGGTGGATGGTTCCTCGTGGCGTGGCCGTTCGCATCAATTTCACGGATTTCTCCAGGGTCGGTCCCTGGAGCAGGGGTTCTCCCTCGCAGCCCTGCCCGAAGGACACGACGGCTCTTTCCGCCTCCTTCAGATGAGGAACGGCCACCTCGGCAATTTCTTCAGGGGTGGGAACGAAACGGATGCGCTCCTGGGTAGCCTTCAGACCCGTGCGTTCCTGCAGGCTGATGCAGCCCAGGCAACGGGCGTTGCATACGGGGGAGGTGGGAAGAGGGGCTTCCCACCGGGAGAGGAAGAGATTTCTTGCGGCGGGACAGCCGTAGGAGAGGGCGCACTTGCCCAGGTGCTGCACCAGGCGGTTGCTGCGGTCCCTTTCCATGCGCCGCCGCGCGTTTCGACGGATCCGGTCCGGGTCGAAATGACGGAAGTCCTGCCGCTGGTCGGAATCGATTCGCAGGGCGGCCGCCACGAAACGGCCATCGAGCCAGCCCACCGCGGTGTAGGCGAAAAGCGGGAGCAGGGGGGCTTCGGGAAGGGTCTGGTAGGCGGCCAGGAAGAGCTGGGTGTGGGCCGGGGCGACGAAGGCCGCCACCGCCTGAACGGGTTTCCCGCGGTCGAAAGGGTTACGGGAGAGGGTTTCGAAGGTTCGCCGTTGAGGATGATACCCCACGGGGTAACGCCGGGGGAGCAGAAACAACTCGCTGCCCTCGGGCAGGGGAATCCAATCACCCGTCTCGAGTCTTTGAAACCCCTTTCCCCCTCTGCCGACCATCTCCAGTTCCGACCAGTCGTAGATCTTGCCCTCGAGATCCGCAAATACCAGGGACGGCTTCTTACTCATGCTCGTCGGATTCCAGGAGGTCTCGGAAGCCGACGAAGCGGCAGTCCGCCTGTTGGTCCAGAAGGAGGATGAGCTTCTCGAGGAACTCAAAGGCAAACGAGGTCATGCGATGGTGATGGACGGTAATCCCGATGAGTTTCTTCCTGCTGAGGAGTGCCGTGATTTCTTCCAGCAGGTCATGAAAGTCGGACGCGGCATCCTTGGAGTCCCTTTCGTGGAGGTTCAGCTGGGTGCGGAAGTATCGCAACGCCGAAGCGGACTTCGTGCCCTTGGGGACGGCCGCCCCCATGGAGACGCCCTTGAACCCCAACTGGTCCAGGACCCGCAGGGTAGCCGGGGAGAGTCGGTCCCAGGGGGGAGTGAACACGTCGGCCATGAAGCCT
>JARKQW010000083.1 GCA_029974695.1 Syntrophobacteraceae bacterium
GGGCGACCCTTCCTTCCACCATCGAGATTCGCCACGAGGTCGTCCTGGACGGCGAACCCGAGATGGTCATGGCGGACCCCACCCAGGTCCACCAGGTGATGATCAACTTGTGCACCAACGCCGCCCACGCCATGCGGGACAAGGGCGGGACCCTGGGGGTGCGCCTGGTCCGGGTTACCCTGGCTTCACCCCTCGAGACCCATTACACCCAAATCCCCCCGGGAAGCTACGTGAAGCTCACCGTATCCGACACCGGCCACGGCATTCCCCCGGAGGACCTGCACAGGGTTTTCGAGCCCTATTTCACCACCAAGGCCCCGGGGGAAGGAACGGGAATGGGACTGGCGGTGGTGTACGGCATCGTCAGCAACCATGGAGGGGGGATCACGGTGGAGAGCGAACCCGGCCGGGGGAGCGCCTTTCACGTCTTTTTTCCCGTGGTGCCGCCGGCAAAGCCCAAAACCGAAGCGCCCGTCCCGGGAACGATTCCGTCGGGCTCGGGCAGAATCCTGTTCGTGGACGACGAACCGATGCTCGTTGGACTGGGTCAGTACGCGCTTCGCCAATTCGGATACGAGACCGTCGCCCTGTCCGACTCCCGGGAAGCTCTGGCCCTTTTCCGGGAGGACCCACACCGTTTCGACCTGGTCGTCAGCGACTATACCATGCCCCACATGACCGGCACCGAACTGGCCGTGGAGATGCTGCGCATGCGCCCCGACATCCCCATCGTGCTGTGCACCGGCTTCAGCGCATCCATTACCGAAGAACAGGCCAAGGAACTGGGAATCCGGTCCTTTCTTTTGAAACCGGTCAGTCCCGTCCTGCTGGCTCAAACCATCTCCGCCCTCCTGGTGGAAAAGGAAAGGGGAAAATGATCCAACGAATCTGTTCCGGCCTCGAGGTTCTCCGAGCCCGGCGGCCGCTGGTCCACAACATCACCAATTACGTGGTCATGAATTTCACCGCCAATGTTTTGCTGGCCCTGGGGGCTTCCCCGGTCATGGCCCACGCGGTGGAGGAAGTGGAAGAAATGGTCGCCCTTTCCTCGAGCCTGGTCGTGAATATCGGCACCCTTTCCACCCCCTGGATCGAGTCCATGCTCGAGGCCGCAAGGTTTGCGTCGAAGCGGGGCATCCCCCTGGTGCTGGACCCGGTGGGAGCCGGGGCGACCCAGCTTCGCACCACGACGGCTCGAACCCTCCTCACCGAGGCCCGGGTCACCGTTGTGCGGGGAAATCCTTCGGAAATTCTTGCCCTGGCGGGGGAGAAGGCGGAAACCAAGGGAGTGGATTCCCGGGCGGACTCCCGGGGAGCACGCCGGGCGGCCGCATTCCTGGCCAAAGAATATGAAACGGTGGTTGCCGTCACCGGAGCCACGGACTTCGTCACCGACGGGCGAAAGACCGTGGAAGTGCGAAACGGTCATCCCCTGCTGCAAAAGGTAACGGGAACGGGATGCGCCGTTTCGGCGGTTGTCGGGGCCTTTGCGGCCGTGGAAGAGGACCCCCTGGCGGCGGCGACGGGAGCGCTGGTGGTTTTCGGAGTTGCCGGGGAGTTGGCCGGGGTTTCCAACCCTCGTCCGGGAACCTACGGGGTGCTGCTCCTGGACGCCCTGGACAGGGTCGGCGCATCGGACCTCCGGGAAAGAGCCGGGATTACCGAGTCCTGACAAGGGCGAGCGATGCGCGCATCGGGGGAAGGCCCTTCACAAAAAAGAGCCCATCCGTGAACGGGGGAGTCCCCCTTCCCCGGATAGGCCCTCGATTTTGGACACCGCCGTGGGAGGCGGTGCATTACCCTTTTCACCCTCAACCCCCGGAGCCTTGTCAATCCCCCTTGGGTCGTCGTGACAGGCGGCGCTGGCGTTTGGACCGGGTGAGATCCTCGAGCGGTTACTGGCCCAGGCTGGCCGCCGGAGTCAACCGCGGCTGGATGTTGAACGGGTCGGCGAATTCGAACTCGGGGCGAAACTTGAGCTTCTTGACTCCCCGTTCCTGGAGGTATTTGGCCATCTCGAGCCGGACGTCCACAGGAA
>JARKQW010000120.1 GCA_029974695.1 Syntrophobacteraceae bacterium
TATTCTTGGGGAGTGAATTCCGCGTCGTGGATGAGAAGATCGGAGCCTCGGGCAAATTCCACATATTCCTCGAAGCTCCTTCCGTTTTTGTGCCGGTATCCCAGTTCGTTGTCGGTGAGGAACACGAACTGCGTGTCCTTCTCCACAAACTTGAAGCCCAGTCCCACGTTGGGGTGGCTCAGGTGGATGGGGTGGATCTGAATCGAGTCGATGGTGAGGATGGAGGGGCAGCTTCCATCGTAGAGGATCCGGGCGTTGAGCTTGTCGAAAGGCACGGGAAAAAGCGGCGTGCTCATGGCCTTGGACAGGAGCCGCTGGATGTTTCCCTGGGCCGTGGGACATCCACGGAGGTGAAGGATGGTCTTGTCGCTGTAGATGGGCTTGAAGAAAGGGAACCCCAGGATGTGATCCCAGTGAGAATGGGTGAAGAGGATGTTGAACTCGGATCTTCCTTCGAGGATCAGCTTCTTGCCCAGCCGTCGCACTCCGGTGCCCGTGTCCACGATAATGATTTCATCGTTCCTGCTGCGGACTTCCAGGCAGCACGTGTCACCCCCATACCGAAAGTATTCCTTGCCGGACACGGGAATCGAGCCCCTGGCGCCGTAACATCGAACAATCATGGAGTCCTCCACCCACAAGAGCACTGCCCTTGGGACTCACAGAGGGGAACGAAAGGGTCCGGGGCCGTCGGTGGTGGCGTCATTGGTGGCCCACCATTCCTTTCTACCATAATTGAGGCTACAGATTCATCCATTCTCTCACCCGTCGCAGGCCGCAATCCGATTTCCTCGAAGGCTCTCCATCTCGTTGGATCAAAGCAGCGTGCGTGCGTCCCATTCTAGGCAAAAAGCCGCCGAGTCACTTGATCGGGATTCGAACGAAACCCCCGAACCCTTTTGGGTCCGAGGGTTGTGCGAGATCGTTTTGCTTTCCTAACAGGGGCCTTTGCGCCTATTCTTGTCCGCAAGGGGTGCAGTTGCCCCATTCGTCGATGCACTCTTCACAAAATGTCCGACGGCACATGCGGCATTCGGATACGGCGGCATCCCGGGTGTATTCCTCCCCGCATGCGGCACAGGTGAACATCTTTTCTTCGGTCGAATGCTGTGCCATGGTGTGCTCCTTTCCTGTGGTTCGGTTCTTCGCTTATTGGAAACTATTGGCGGAAACGGCCGTGTCAAGGGTTTTCGGAAAGGCTGTCGAGTGTCTACGATCCATGGCGCCGGATGCCGGAGTTGAGGGCTTCGTTCCCGGTCCCCGCGGGGATCCTGTGGGATTCGTCCGTGGGGGGCTCAGGTTCCTAGCAGTTCAAGGACCGTTTGAGCCACTCCTTGAGAGGTTCACTGACGGCGTAGACCTCGACGCCGGGCTTGCGGCCCCCTTCGGCGACAGCCTCGAGAATGAGCTCCTCGGGAGCTTCCACCCGGGCGATTTCCACCATTTGGGAGACGTCCCGCCTCACCAGGGTCACGCACAAGGGCCTCTCCCATCCGTAAACAAGAAAATAGTAGCTTGCCTGGCCCGGGTATCGTACGAAATCGTCTTTGCGAGCCCAACCCGTGCCCCATTCCAGGTAAGTTTCCACCGCCTTTTCCGGAGTCATATCCCAATCGATTTGATCAATGATTTCCCGGTGTCGTTGCAGTTCCTCCAGGTTCCACACGGCAGTCCCTCCGTTATTTGGGGGTCCGCGGGACCGGGTTTGAGGCCCTCAGCCCGTACCGGTCCCACGAGTGGTTTCATCCGGCAGACCGAAATCATCCATCGGCACAGACAAGGGTAAGTCTCCCAAGACTTCCCCGCAATGCAAAAGCATCCAACCTTTCGAAAACTCCGGAAGCCCCGCCTGTTTCGAACCTCGGTCCAGGGAATGCTCTCCGGAATTGTTTCAAGTTCTTGCTTCCATGTGACGATGACTGGCTCAAAGGTAATATGCACAGACGTTGGGAGACATAAGGAACACGCTCACAAGGATGCGGCGATGTGCCGGGACCGGCGACCGGATGCACAAGAAGGTGCTTTCCGCGAGGGGATCGGCCGGTGCCGGGAAGAGGGGTTCCCGGGCGGCCGGGCACCTGGGCTTGAGGACGAATGTCCCGAAAGGCGGTCTTCCCCTCGTGAATGATTTCGCGGCAGCTGCAATGCCTTTGGAAATCGGGGGCTGTTTCGAAAGGAGGTATTCATGAGAATCAGGCTGGGGCTTCAGGCAAAATTAATCCTGGGCGGTATCGGGTTTATGCTGACTCCAATGCTCATTGTCAGCTTTTTCTCAACGATCAAGGCTTCGAGTGCCATGGAGTCCATTTCCAGAAACGGCGCGGCCAACCAGGCCCAAAGTACCGCGGACATGATCCAGCGAATCCTCCTCGAGGAAATCAAGCTTGCGACGGACCTTTCCGTGGGAAACACCACCATCGACGTCGGGACCAAAATGGCCAGAGAAGGACATGATGGATCTTCCCAAGAGGTCGAAAAGCTGAGCCGGAAGCTCACCGAGGCGATGAAACGGATTGGAAAGGATTATGAAACGATCCTTGTGGCCGACCAGAACGGCCTCGTCTATGCGGACGGCTGCGGCGGGGCTTCCGTGGGGACTACCGTCCAGAGCACGGATTACTTTGGAGGAGTCAGATCGGGAAAGGTAACCCTCGGTTCCGTCCAGCCGTCCATAGTGACCAAGGAACCCGTTCTTCCCATCGGCGCTCCGGTCTTCTCCAAGGAGGGAGATTTCGTCGGCTGCCTGGTGGTGGTCCTGAAATCCGACTTCCTGAACGGTCAAATTGCGGACACGCGGGTCGGGCAGACGGGCTACGTGTTCCTGGTCGACAAAGGCGGCCGGATCATTGCCCACCCCAAAAAGGACCTCATCCTGAAGGTCAACATTTCGTCGGTCAAGGGCATGGAAACAATCGCCGAAAAAATGAGGCAGGGACATTCGGGGGTGGAGGAGTACTCCGTTGAGGGGATCCGGAGCCTCGCAGGCTTTGCTCCCGTGAAACTGACGGGGTGGAGCGTTGCCGCGACCCAGCCCCTGAGCGAAGGGATGACTTTGGTGCAATCCGTTCGCAACAGCATCCTGGTCATGGCCGGCATCTTCCTCCTCGCAGCCTTCCTGGTCATGGTGTTCGGGGCGAGGGAAACGGCCAAACCGATCCGGTTCGCCGCCGAGGGTTTGGGGGAAGGCGCCGAGCAAGTGGCTCGCGCCTCGATGGAGGTTTCCCAGGCCAGCCAGCAGGTGGCCCGGGGAACACTGCAACAGGCGGCGTCCCTCGAGGAAACCTCCTCCTCCCTCAAGCAGATGTCTTCCATGACCGCTCGAAACGCGGAAAACGCCGCCCGCGCCAATGCTTACATGGAAGAGGCCATGACCACGGTGGATGAGGCCAGTCGGTCCATGGCGGGGTTGACGGCCTCCATGCAGGAAATATCCGGGGCTAGTGAGGAGATTGGGAATATCATCAAGACCATCGACGAGATTTCCTTTCAGACCAACCTGCTTGCCCTCAATGCAGCGGTGGAGGCGGCGAGGGCAGGGGAAGCCGGGGCAGGGTTCGCCGTGGTGGCGGACGAAGTGAGAAGATTGGCCGTTCGAGCGGCGGATGCCGCAGGGAATACCTCGATCCTCATCCAAAAAACAGTGAGGAAGGTCCGGGAAGGATTCGGACTGGTCAACCAGACCAATACCGAGTTTCGTCGGGTTGCGGACTCCGTGGCAAAATCCGGAAGCCTGATCACGGAGATCGCCGCGGCCTGTCGGGAGCAATCTCAGGGGATTTTGCAGATCAACCAAGCCGTCTCCGACATGGACCAGGTCGTCCGGTCGAACGCGGCCGGTGCCGAGCAGTCCGCGGCAGCGGCGGAACAGATGAATGCCCAGGCCCGACAGATGGAGGAATTCGTCGGAGGATTGGTTGCGTTGGTCAAGGGCGAAAGAGGCAATGGGGACAGGGGAGAAAGGACAGCCTTGTACGCCTGCGAGGGGAGTTTCCCCGGGCTGGATCCGGGAAGCCCGGGGTCTCGGATTTCGGCAGGGAGGCTGTCGAGTGCCGACGGCAACTCGAGAGGGACCCTGCCCGGCGGTGGTCCTCGACCCCTGGCGGATCGGTCGGGCTGTCTTCCCGGAAACCGGGACTAGGACAACCCCAGGCTCGGGCGACAGTGGTCTTTTGCGACCCCTGCCGGGTTTCGTCCTCTTTCTTCCCGAGACGGTTCGTTCCCGCGGAGCAGGGGACCGGGGTTTCCTTTCAGCCTTTTTCCCATCCTTCTTCCAAGGCGGAAGAATCGGTGGACGGCCTTCTTGGCCGGGAACGGCTCTGACGGTCCCGGTCGCCGATTTTTCCAGTTGTCTGCATCAAGTTCTGCAGATTGGATCGGAGCATACGGAACCTGTTTTTGCCGATGTGCATCGGCCATCGTCTTGACCCGCGGAAGGGCCGCCGAGAATGACTCTCCCCATATCCCGACGGCCATGGAAAGTATGCCCAGATCGACCGTTGCACGGAGATCCCCGCTTGTGAAAGGAACAAGTGCAGCTATCGAGACGACGGGTACTAGAGATCGGTCGCCGTCTGCCGGGGCCCGACGAGGGGCCCCGGTGATTTCCCCTGCGCCGGGTCCGGGCAGGGGTCGAATGGAAGGAAAGTGGAAGACGGAAAGGACCTGAAGGAGGAGCAAGGACCTCGCGCGTTGAGACCCGACAGTATCGATCGCGCAAGACGAGGGCGGAAGACGGGGAGAATTTCCGGGAGCCCGGTGGAACGCGAGATCATTCGGGGGGCTGCCAGAAGCAAACATCCCCGGCAATTTCCAGGAGCTCGGGGAAGATGTCCATGAGGGCCACTACCCCGACGATTCTGCCCTCGCGGACCACCATGGGTTGACGGATGTTTTCCTTGAACATCATGTAAATGGCCCGGTTGATGGTATCGTCCTCCTTGAGGAGGGGATGGAGGGGAGACATGACGTCTCTCACCTTCTTCCGGGATTGCTTGTGAACCAGCTCAAAAAAATCGGTTTCCAGCCATTGCATTCGTTCCTGGACTTCGGCGATCTCTTCCGCCGCCTCGGCTGCTTTGACGGAGATCGTCCGCTGAAGGGTTTTTGAAATGTCGGCCTTCTTGGCCGATTCCGGCACAAGTCCCCGAATCAGGTCGTACATGGAGAGCTTTCCCACAATCTCCCCCGCAGCATTCTTCACGAAAAGCGTCTTATGGTACCTGCCCGGCTCGCCTGCCTGGATCTTGTCATAGTTGTGGCGAATGATCTTGAGAGCATCGCAGAGTCTGTCGTCCGCCCCGACCATGTCGTAGTCTTCGATGGGGGACATGATCTCTCTTACCGTCTTGTTTCCCGTCATGTTGAGACCTCCTGTCTGTTGATAATGGGCGAAATAGGGGCACGGATTTTCGCCGAGTCTTGCGGATACTCGTCACTAGTAG
>JARKQW010000125.1 GCA_029974695.1 Syntrophobacteraceae bacterium
TTGCAGACGTCGAGAAAACAATGTCTGCATCCAGAAAGCCTTTCAGGACAAGGGCTTGTAGACATTGCAGACATTGCAGACGAGTTTGCATAGAAAATATTTTTTCAACCCGACAGACCGAGGTAACGACCGTGACCCTTATTGACCTCTTGAACCAGGACGGAATTCCTACCCGGCGGGTTTCAGGCACCAACGGGGGCGAATATGCCGGGCCGTGTCCTTCTTGTGGGGGAGACGACCGCTTCCGGGCGTGGCCGGGGCAAGGGGAAACCGGGCGCTTTTGGTGCAGGGCGTGCGGGAAGCAGGGAGACGCCGTTCAATACCTTCGTGACTTCCGGGGGCTTTCCTACCTCGAAGCCTGTCACTTCCTGGGCCGGGAGCCGAAGAACCGCCATATACCAATCCGGGGGCGAGGGATGAAGCAAGCTCACACAAGGCGCAGCTCCCCCACCTGGGAGCCGAGGGAATGCCCTTCGCCGGGGGAAGCCTGGATCCAGAAGGCCGGGCGCTTCGTCGATTGGTGCGAGCGGGTTTTGTGGACCGACCAGGGCAAGGAAGCGCGGGCATGGCTTCATGGCCGGGGCTTCTCCGAGGGGACCATCCGGGAGTTTCACCTGGGCTGGAATCCGAGGGACTTCCGGCGGGACCGGGAAACCTGGGGGCTCCCCAAGGAACCCGGCAGGGGCGGGAAACCCAAGGCCCTATGGCTCCCCTTGGGCCTTGTCATTCCGAAGATCCGGGAAGGCCGGGTTGTCCGTGTCCGGATCCGAAGGCCGGAAGGCGATCCCCGTTACTACCTCGTGCCGGACAGTGAAACCGGGGCGCTTGTCGTTCTCGGGGGACCGGCCTGTGTCGTGGTGGAGTCGGAACTGGACGCAATCCTTGTTCATCAGGACGCGGGGGACTTGGTGACGACAATCGCTTTGGGGAGCGTGAGCCTTCGACCCGACCGGGCAGCAATGGAGGTTCTACGAGGAGCTGAAACCGTTTTGCTTTCCCTGGACGGCGACGATGCCGGGGCAAGGCAAGCCTGGCAGGAATGGACTCCACGATTCCCTAACGTCCAATATTGGCCGGCTATCTACGGGAAAGACCCATCGGAGGCGCGGCAGAACGGGCTGGACCTTCGGGCCTGGATTGAGGCGGCATTTCTCCCCGACCTCCCAGGGAGTGACGGCGATCCGGGCGACCACCCCGCCGGCGACGAGGGAACCGGGGGCGAGTTGGAACCCCGCACCGGGGGCGATCGCGGGCGACCCCTCGTTGCGATCGCGGAGTTGGGGCACGACGATGGACCCGGCAAACCTCCCCGGCGGGTGAAATGCCGGAAGTGTGACCACCTGGACGAACACTTCCGATGCACCAAGGGCCACCGGATGCCGGGCAGTGAGCTTCTGCATACCTGTCCGAGCTTCCGGGCGGGGCGGTTCGGGCAGAAGATCCCCCACTAAGGAAGGGCCGCATCATGACCGGAGCATTCTTTGAGATTGACCGAAGGGGGCGAATAATAAACGTGTTCATTGTGGGGGGGACCGAAGCGGACGTTGAGACCGTCCAACAAGCCCTTGCCCGCGTGACCAGGCCGGGCGCGTGGGCGGCGGGCAGGACAAACACGGGTCCTTCCCAGGCCTGGGCGGGCGCAAGGGTCGGCGTAGCGTGCCGTTCCGCTAGTCACCGGCAAATTTTCCCGGCTTCCGATTTCTGATAGATGGAGGTTTGGACCCATG
>JARKQW010000130.1 GCA_029974695.1 Syntrophobacteraceae bacterium
GGCATCCGGGGATCGTCCCATCCCTGCACGTGACCTTCCCGTACCAGCTGCAGTAGTTTCCGCTTGCTCATGACCGTGTAGCTGAGATTGAGGCGGGCAAATTCGATCTGTTGGGGATGATACACCCCCAGTTCCTCCAGGAACCAGTCGTAAAGGGGCCGATGGTCTTCATATTCCATGGTGCAGATGGAATGAGTGATCCCCTCGATGGAGTCCGAAAGACCGTGGGCAAAATCGTACATGGGATAGATGCACCAGGTGGTGCCCGTCCGGTGATGGGGGACCTTGCGTATGCGATACATCACAGGGTCCCGCAGGTTGAGATTCGGGGACGCCATGTCGATCTTGGCCCGCAGGACGTGGGCTCCCTCTTCGAACTCCCCCGCCCGCATTCGCTGAAACAAATCCAGGTTTTCCTCCACCGAACGTGTGCGGTAGGGACTGTCTTTTCCCGGCTGCGTCAGGGTCCCCCGGTAATCCCGAATCGCTTCGGGACTCAAACTGCACACGTAGGCCTTTCCCATCTTGATCAGCTCAACGGCGTATTCCCAAAGGCGTTCGAAGTAGTCCGAGGCGAAATAGAGCCGATCTTCCCAGTCGAAGCCCAACCACCGCACGTCCTCCATGATGGCGTCCACGTACTCGATTTCTTCCTTGCCGGGGTTGGTGTCGTCGAAGCGCAGATTGCACACCCCGCCGAACTCCGCGGCAATACCGAAATTGAGGCAGATGGATTTTGCGTGCCCGATGTGCAGATACCCGTTGGGCTCGGGAGGAAAGCGGGTCATCACTCTCCCGCCGTACTTGCCGGTTTTCCTGTCTTCAGCAACGATATTTCGTATGAAATTGGACGGATAGTTCAGATCGGCGGCCATGGCTTCGAGTTTCAATCCTCCTTGCTTCTTGATCCGAGGGACGATCTGGGGCGGGCCCTCCGGAATCGGTCCCTCCGGCGGCCGGGGACGGGCACGCGCCGATCCCTTTGCCCCGGCGGAAGTTTAGACTCAATCCTTCCCAAATCACAAGCCCAAAACCGCCTCCGTTGCCGTGCCGCCCGCTTCGAGTTCTTTCGGGCCCCTCAAGGAGCGGTCCTTCTCAAGACGCCACCCATTCCCGAGCTTGCTGTTTTTCCTCCCAGGAAAAATGCCGGACCTCGATGGCGGGAAAAAACCTGGAGGTCATCTCACCCAGCCGGGTCAGCCACCCCTTGTCCGACACCACGGCTTTCTTCTTGAAATCCGTCAAATGGGGCAAGGCAAATCGGAGGTCTTCTACGAACGCCTCCAGGGATACTCCTTCCAGGGATTCCAGTTCCACATAGACCTTCAGTTTGAAGCCCCGGCTCAGGGTCTCTTCGGCGGCCCGGGCAACCCGAAGGATGTCCGCCTTCTCCACCCTGCCGCAGATCCTCATTCCCACAACGCCCGGCAATTGCAGGTCCAACAGTTCGATCATGTCATCCCTCCCTGCTCCGATCCATATTTCTCCTTCACGGGCTTCCCGGGAGCTCCGCACCGGAAAGGCAGGACGCGAATTCCCCGCGAGTCAGACTCGCGATCCCGCACCAGTAGGCCTTCCAGTGGGTCTTAGTGATGGGATTGTCCTTGGAATTGTTCACGTCGTAGAAGCGGATGAAGGCGGATCGGACATATCCGCTCTCAATCATCGCTTCCCTCACCTTGTCCAGGGAGCCGGGCGTCAGGACCGACCGGCGGTAGGTCTGCCGAAAATCGTACTCTTTTTCCCACTCGTTGTATTGGGGATGATAGTAGTGGGTTTCATAGTCCAGGAGTGCCATGGAATCCCGATCGTAGCGAAACAGCTGAAACGCGGCGTTGTTCCTAAACTTGGGGCTCAAAGCCGGGGTGACGTGCACGAAGGCCGAGGCCCCCCTTCCCCTGTCGGCATCCGGCACCACCCGAAAGTGGTCCATGTGGCTGTGCCCGGAAAAAACCCCCCGGACCGTGGGACCGTACTTCTTCATCAGGTACTTGAATTCCTGCAGGTACGTCCGACCCCGGGAGTTTCGTGTGGTTTCATCCCAATAGACGGTGGGTTGACCGGGATGCGACAACGTGGCGCGCACATCGATTCCGGGGAGAATATGCATGAGGATCCAGACCTTTCGGTCGCCGTCCCGGGCATCCTTGAGCTGCTTTTCAAGCCACTCGAGTTGTTGCCGGCCCTGGCTGCGGTAGGAGTTTCGAGAGGAAAAATAGACGCTGTTAATCGCGATGAGGGAGGCGTGCCGGGTCCGAACGGGCCTCACGCCGTAATTGCCTCCCTTGACAAAGGTGTCGGCAAAACCCAATTCGGCCGCTTCGCCCCCCGTTTCGAGGACCTTCGGGCCCGGACCCGGCCCTTCGAACCCTCCCGGCGACCCCGAGGAACCTTCCTTGATCCAGTATCGACGAAACAGGTCCGCTCCGGCATGCAGAAAGCTCCCGCTGGGGGGGATCTCGTAATCGCCGTCGTATCCGTCGTTGTTGCCCAACGTGAAGTAGATGGGCACCCTGGGAAAGAAGTAATTGAACTCGTAGCTCATGAACTCGTACGTCTTCAGGACAAATTTTCTCAATTCGCCCTGAGATTTGGAGTACTTCCCGAACTTCTTTTCGAACTCATGGACCAGGGTGTCCCCGGAAAAGAGGATGAAGTCCGGGGTGGGACAGACTTTGTTCATCCGTTTCAAGGTCGAAATGAGCAGCGCATAATTGGTTTCCTCCCCGAGGGGGCTGGGTTTCCTTTCCCGGGACTTCTCGAGAATCCCGTGCCAGGTCGGGACACCGGATTGCATCAATCGCGGAACGAGGGCGTCATCTTGAAACGGGTTGAAATGGATATCCGAAACGCAAAGGAAACGCCCCTCGTCGGATGCCGCTCCCGACACCTGTCCGCAGATCGTGGAATTCCACAGGCAAAGCAACAGGATGTGGAAGCAAAAACATGTTGCGCATTTTCTCATTCTCCTCATGGGACTTTCCTCTCAAGACGGGGCCGGGCTGCGTCGTGCCGGGGATACAGGATCTTCCGCCTTCTCCCTTCCCGGGATGGGGATCGGGCCGCACGCAATGCTTGTGAGTGAAGGTCCCTCTCCCCCAGGGAGAGGGTTAGGGTGAGGGAAAATCGGTTTTGAAGCCCCCTTGTACCCCGTACCCTCTCCCCGGAAGCGGGGGAGAGGGAGCGTTCGTCAGTCCTTGGCTCAAAGCCACCGGCCTCCGGATCTTCTCTCAAGGCGTGTCCAAAAGGGCGCTAAGCTTGGCGGACAGGGTCCGGAAACTGCACGGCTTCTGAAGAAAACCGTCGGCACCGGCATCCAGGATTTCCTGGACTGCGCCGTCCAGGGCATAGCCGCTGCACACGATCACCTTCATCCGGGGCCGGAACTTCTTCATGGCATCGTACACCCGGCTCCCCGGCATATCCGGCAGAAGGATGTCCAGCAGGGCCAGGTCGATGTCCCCCTCGTAGGTCCGCACCAGGTCTACGGCATCCCGACCGCACCGGGTTTCGATCATGCGGTAACCCAGTTGTTCCAGCATTCGCCGGGTCATGGTCAAGAGAGGTTCTTCGTCCTCCACCACCAGGAT
>JARKQW010000159.1 GCA_029974695.1 Syntrophobacteraceae bacterium
GCGAAATCCGGGCCGTAGTGCTGGCCCAACTGCGGCTCGAGCCGGGATTGACCTTGTGGGACCTGGGGGCGGGCCGCGGTTCCGTCGCCATCGAGGCATCGAGGGCCGTCGCCCTGGGGGAGGTCGTTGCCGTTGAAAAGGATGCCGCGAGGTTCGCGGACTTGCTGCACAATGTCCGGCGGCTGGGCAGAGGAAACATCCGTGCCGTTCACGGAGATGTAGGGGCCTTGGTGGATGGACTGCCGGACCCCGACCGGGTGTTCATTGGGGGAGGCGGGAAGTCCATGGAATCGATCCTCTCGAAGATCCTGGGAAAACTTCGGCCCCGGGGACGAGTGGTGCAAAACGTGGTGACCCTCGAGAGCCTCTCCCGGGCAAGTTCCTTCTGGCAGAGTGCGTCCCGGGAATTTTCCGTCACCCAGGTGCAGGTCAACCGTTCCGTTCCCCTGGGAAATACTTTTCGGTTCGAACCGCTCAACCCGGTCTTTGTGATCACGGCTTGGGCCAAGTGAGGATGGGATGAAGCATCCTGTGGCATTTGTGGGAGCGGGCCCCGGGGACCCGGAGCTCATAACGGTCAAGGGGCGGCGGCTCCTGAGGGAGGCCGATTGCATCGTGTACGCGGGATCTCTCGTCCCCGAATCCCTGCTGGGCTGGGCCAGACCGGAGGCCCGCAGGCACAACAGTGCGTCCTTGACCCTCGAGGAAACCCATGCCCTGCTCAAGGAAGCGTGCCTGGCGGGCGACCGCGTGGTCCGACTCCACACGGGAGACCCCAGCCTCTACGGGGCCATCCGGGAACAGATGGCGCTCCTCGAGAAGGACGGGATTCCCTATGAAGTGGTTCCCGGCGTTTCCGCCGTTTTCGCCGCGGCGGCGTCCCTCCGAAAGGAGCTCACCCTTCCCGGGATATCCCAAACCGTGATTCTTACCCGCCTGAGCGGCAGGACCCCCGTTCCCGAGCCCGAGGCACTTCGGTCCCTGGCGACCCACCGGGCCACCATGGCCGTTTACCTGAGCGTGCAGGAGATGGAGACGGTGGTTTCGGAGCTGGCGTTTTCCTATCCTCCGGAGACTCCCGTGGTGGTGGCATACCGGGTGGGCTGGCCCGATGAGCTCCTCCTTCGAGGGACCCTCGAGGACATCGCTTCCCGGGTGAAGGCTTCGGGAATCCGCCGCCAGGCTTTGATCCTCATCGGAGGGGTCCTCGATCCTCCCGACGATCCCGAGGCCCCTCTTCGGTCCAGACTCTACGACGAAACCTTTTCCCATGGATATCGAGAAGCCAAGGACCGGGTCTGAGTCGCCGACGGCCATCGTCGCACTCACCCGCCACGCCGTTGAACTGGCTCTGCGGCTGCAGCCCGAGCTTCCTTCGAGTGTGTGTTACGTTCCCGTGCGCCATCGCTTTGCCCTGGCCATGGGGGCCCGGGGGTTCCAACGATTGGGCGGCCTTCTTGGGGAGATCTGGCCCCGGTATTCGGCCTTTGTCTTCATCATGGCCGCCGGGATCGCCGTGCGCCGGATCGCGCCGCTCATCAAGAGCAAATTGTCGGATCCCGCCGTGGTGGTCCTGGACGAACGGGGCCAATTCGTCGTCAGCCTTCTTTCGGGTCACCTGGGGGGAGCCAACCAGCTGGCTTTGAAAGTGGCCCGGCTCCTCGGGGCTCAGCCGGTCATCACGACGGCCTCGGACGTGTGGAAGAAGCCCGCCATGGACCTGGTGGCCCGGGAGGCGGGCCTCGAGGTGGAAAACCCCGAAATGCTGGCCCGGTTGACCCGGGCATTCCTCGAGGACGAAGAGGTATGGGTTTTCGACCCCGAGGGGAGGATCGAGGATTCCTTGGGCGACTATCCCCATGTGCGTCGTCTGAGCCCGGGAGAACCCGAAACCGTGCGGGAGCGTCCGGGAGACCCGGGTGCCCCGCCGCCGGGCCTCTGGGTCCACGAAACCGTTCCTTCCCCGGAAGGCATCCGGTTCCTGCTTCTCCGACCTCAAAACCTGGTCGTCGGCATCGGGTGCAACCGGGGAACCCCCATGGAGGAGATACGGGACTTTCTCGAGTCCGTCTTCCGGGAGCACCGGCTTTCCCTGAGGTCCGTTCGGAACCTGGCCAGCGTGGACTTGAAGTCCCGGGAAGAGGGAATGATCAAGCTGGCGGAAACCCTTCGGCGGCCTATCCGTTTTTACTCCCGGGAGGAGTTGAGAAACGTCTCCGTCCCCAATCCGTCCCTTCGGGTGGCAAATCATATAGGAGTTCACAGCGTATGCGAAGCAGCGGCCATTCTCAGTGCTCAAAGCCCCACCCTTCTCGTGCCCAAGCAAAAGACCCCCAACGTGACCCTGGCCGTGGCCCGGGCAGACTGTCCGTCGTGAGCCTGGGACCGGGAGACCGGTCTCTGCTGGTGGCCGAAGCCCTGGAAGCCCTCCGCGAGGCCGAGGTCATCGTGGGCTACACCACCTATCTCGAGCTCATCCCGGACCTCACCCCCGGGAAGAAAGTCCTGGGAAGCGGCATGCGAAAGGAGATTCCCCGGTGCCGGGCCGCCATCGAACACGCCCGAAACGGGCATCGTGTGGCACTGGTGTCCAGCGGGGATGCGGGAATCTACGGCATGGCAGGCCTGGTGCTGGACCTGTGCCGGGACTCGGGCCTCCGGGTTTGCTCCGTCCGTGAAAAACCGCCGGAAACCTGTGATCTGCAGTTCGAGGTGATTCCCGGGGTCGCCGCTTTCAACGCCGCCGCCTCCCTGGTGGGGGCCCCCCTCATGCACGATTTTGCCGCCGTGAGCCTGAGCGATCACCTGACTCCCTGGGAACTCATCGAAAAAAGGCTGCAGGCCGTGGCCGCGGCGGATTTCGTCACGGCCGTCTACAACCCTCGAAGCAAGGCCCGCCCCGACCTTCTCGAGAAGGCCTGCGAGATCCTCCTCGAGCACCGGTCTCCCGAAACCCCCGTGGCCATTGTGCGTCGAGCCAAACGGCAGGGAGAATGGGTTCACCTCACAACCCTCGACCGGATTCCCTTCGACGAGGTGGACATGCAGTCCATTCTTCTCATTGGAAACAGCCGAACCTACCTGTGGGACCGGTGGATGGTCACCCCCCGGGGCTACCTGGACAAATACGGAGAAGGGGCGGAAGGCGAAGGGCGGGAAGCCGGGAGTGAAAGGCTGAGGGCGCGGAGACTCGACCATTGCGGCCCCGATGCGGAATCCGGCTGATACCGGGTTGCGCCCAGGGTCGCCCTGGGGTGCTCAGTGAAAATTTCGAGCAAAGGGCTGAGTCCTGCGGATGGGCGGTTTCGGCTTGAGTGCAACTTCGTAGGAGAACCCCGGATGTGGGTGCCTGCCTACGACCGAATCCCGGGTTCGGATGGGTGGGGACGGGAAAGTACTCCGTGAGATTCCGGCCATCCGCCGCCGGAAAAGAGGATCGGCCTCCGTCGCCCTCGATTTGGCGGGGGGAAGCCGGTTGTCATCATGACCGGGAGGGTCAGGAAAAAAACGTGTCCTGCTGGGAGGCCATCACCTGGGAGACTTCCTCCAGCAGCTTCTCCACAGCCTCAGGGGTTAGTTTCAGTGCCCGGGCGCTAACCACCGTCTTCATGTCCAGGTCCGGGTTCCGGGTGGGTCCAATTTCCAGCTTGTGGCACAAGGCATTTGCCAGGTGAACGATGCAGCAGACCACCGGCGCCACCTTGGCCCGTTGGGGATGGTGGTGATTTCCGATGGTTTCCTCGATCTCTTTGGCGAAGTTCCATTTCCGGGCGATCTGTTCGCCGATCTGGGCATGATCAAACCCCAGGGTCCTCAATTCCACCGCCCTGAAGCCGGTTTTTCCGGGGCTGTTGTAAACCTCCTGGACAATCTCCAGCATTTGGTCCGGCAGCTTGAGATTCAGCACCACTTTTCCGATATCGTGGAGCAATCCCGCCAGGAAGGCCTCCTCCGTTTTGGGATAGCGGAGGAGGGCCGCCACCCGTTTGGAGGCGGCGGCGCAACCGATGGAGTGCTCCCACAAGAGTTTTTCCGCCAGCCCGAAATTCTTGAAAAAATCCTGTAATACCGAGGTCATCACCAGGGATCGGATGCTGTTGAATCCCATGAGGACAATGGCGTCCGTCAATCGGGTGATGTTCTTGGCACAACCGTAGAACGGGGAATTGGCGATCCTCAACACCCTGGCGGCCAAGGCCTGGTCCTGGGAGATGAGCTGGTGGAGCTGCTTGGCCGTGGCGTTGGGATCCGCAAGCTTGTCCAGCACCATGTTGGCCACGGCGGGCATGGTGGGCAGATCGCCCACCGTTCGAACGATTCGGTCCAGTAGAGTGGATTCAGCAGGGGTCTTTTCCGGTTCCATAGGCTCCTTCATACCCACGGTTCAGCTTTTGAGGTGAGGCGAGGGTCCCGATTCCTGCCGGGAAACGCCGCTCTCCTGACGTCAGAGAGGTTTTTGAACCCCGAATTTGCGGCAACGGACTCCCTTGGCCCATCATGGCAGGGGACACGCGTGCGGATGGGATGGATGACGTTGGCTCGCGGGAGAAAGCGCGCCACACACGGGGAAGGAACAGCGGCTCGCCCGGCCCGGCAGCGTTCCAGCCCCTTTCGGCTTCTTCGCGGCAATGGCGGGAGACTCCTCCAAGGACCCAGGATCAAAACCGGTCTCGCAGCAAATTCCCGGTGCCCTATTGGGCACGATCGGCCTCGGAACCGGCTTCGACCTCCTTGGTCTTCTTTCCCTCGACTGCAAGACGCCTTGCACGGAAATACGGCTTGAGCATCAGCCCGAATCCCACGATGAAGCCCAGCACCAAGGAAGAAAACAGAAGGGTACAAAGGGAAAGCGTCCAGTTCAACGGTTGTCGGAGATACAGGTTCAGTTGAAACGGCACGGGAGTCTGAAAAGCAGAAACATTTTGCCAGAAGAACAGCGCAACAATCGCCAGGAGCAGACCAGTCGTGAACAGCTTAAAGAGCTTCATCAGCACTCTCCTTCTTGAATTTGGGCAATAGCTTGGCATAGGTCTGTTTCAAGTGTTCGGGAATACTCCTCAGTTCCGCAAAGACCGTTAAGAAGTTGGTGTCTCCCTGCCATCGAGGCACCAGGTGAAAATGCAGGTGGTCCTCGACCCCGGCTCCCGCCGCCGAACCAAGGTTCAATCCCACGTTGAAGCCGTTGGGGCGCATGACCGATTTCAGGATGAAAATGGACTTCTGCAACCATTTCATGATGGAAAGGGTCTCTTCCTCGGTAATTTCGTCCAGGGCGGCCACATGACGCCAGGGGGCAATGAGCAAATGTCCGTTGTTGTAGGGATACTTGTTCATCATGACCATGCAGAGTCTTCCGCGGTGCAGAATGAGCCGTTCTTCGTCGCTGACCCCGTGCCCTTCGGGACAAAAAATGCAGTAGGGCTCACGTTTGCCCAAAATATATTCGATTCGCCACGGCGCCCACAGGTTTTCCAAAAAAATCACTCCTGCAGAGCGATGATCTCGCCCGTCAGTTTCTCGTTCACGTGAAGGATCCCCAGGCTGTGGGAGAGTGCCCCCCTGCCCAAGGAAACGGATCCCGGATTAAACCAGAAAATGCCGTCCTCTTCAAGGAGCATGGGCTGATGGGTATGTCCGAAGAGGATCGCGTCCACTGTTGGGAAATGATGTGCCAATCTTGCCCGGATGGCATGGTGAGATCCCCAGCCGTGGGCGAGGCCGACTCGAAACTTCCCCAGTCGCAGGACCTTGGTCGGGGGAAGTCGCTCCTGGATTGCTGCGGGGTCCATGTTCCCGGCAACGGCTTCCAGGGGATATTGCTCGAGGTAGTCCAAGATCCCGGTGCTTACGAGGTCCCCCAGGTGGATCACCAGGTCCGCATCCTTGCCGTAGCAATCACACAGGGCACGGAAGTGGTCCGTCGGCCGGGAAAGGTGGGTGTCGGACATGACCACGATCTTCATGGCAGCTCGAGCTCTCATGGATTTTGCGCGAACTCGGCACGGGCGGGCGATGTTGCTTGCGGACGCCCTGCCTGCGGGAATTCGGGTTTTCGTCCCCGGGATCAAGCCGGTATGCCCGCTCCAGCCGGCGGAAAATCTTCCCCTCCGGGCCCCGGTATCGAAATCCGAATCCTCCCGAACACTTACTATAGCAAGCACCGGCGCAAATAGGAACTAATTTCTACGAAGTCCCGGGAGGGGCCGAAGCCTTCCCCAGGCCGGGGAGGACGGAGGAAATCCGGGTCTGGATAAAGGCTTGAGGCGGGATCGAGGGAGACTCACAGGGGAAGGAGCTCCAGGTCTCCCCACACGGCCATCCGGTCCTTGATGAGAATCAGCACCCCCTCGATCGAGGCAATCTCGGCCGCTTCCTCGAGGGTCTTCTCGAGGTCGGCCGAGGTCTTCACCCGGTTCCCCAGGGCCGTGGCGGCACAATCGGCGAGGACCACGTCCCGGGAGACCACGGTGACGGCATCGGCCCTTCCCAGGCTGAGAGAATGCCCCACCGTGGCCGAAGAGGTACAGATCCCCAGAGGAAAGCGATCCGCTGTGAACCGCAATCCCAGGCGGCCGGTGAAGGGAGAATGGGGACCGGCAAAGATCCCGACGGTCGTCTCTTCCGCCAAATCCATGTAGCAGTCCCCTCCGTTCTCCACCACGATGCCGGGACTCAGGGGCTTCAAAGAAAGAGCCGTCGCCTCGGCGACGGCCCCCGCCACCCCGGCCATGGGTCCGACCCCCGCCGCCCGGGCGGCCTCGATCATCCGGCGCGCCGGGGGCGGCGCCGTAAGGTCATCGGGGATAGGGACCAGGGATTTCAGGAATTCCGGGCGTGCCGCGATATATTCGTCCAACTGGTGGCGGCATTGGAGAACACAGGTGAGGGCTTCTTGCTTCAAGGAACGCTGGGCTCGAATCCAGAGGTCGGTCTCCTTGTGGCGAACCTGGAAGGTGACCCATCCTTGCCTCTTCGAGTGCTGAACCCGGTAAAAGCGGCGGGGGTTTGTATAGGGCTTCTTCAAGGATTCCCTCACCCTGTTTGGCCCGCGGGGTCCGGGGACCGGGGTCTTGCCCTATTCCCATTCGATGGTGCTGGGGGGTTTGGAAGAAATGTCGTACACCACGCGGTTGATGCCCTTGACTTCGTTGATGATCCGGTTGGATATCCTCTGGAGCAGGTCGTACGGGAGCTTGGCCCAGTCGGCCGTCATGGCATCCACGCTCTCCACCGCCCGCAACACCAGGGCCTGCTCGTAGGTCCTCTCGTCTCCCATGACCCCCACGGACCGCACGGGAAGGAGAACTCCAAAGGCCTGCCAAACCCGGTCATTCCATTGGGCAAGTTCCATTTCCTCGAGAATGATGTGGTCTGCTTCCCTGAGGATTTCCAGTTTTTCCGAAGTCACCTCCCCCAGGATGCGAATGGCAAGCCCGGGGCCGGGAAAAGGATGGCGCAGGATGATTCGTTCCGGCAGCCCCAGCTCCCTGCCCACCAGGCGCACCTCGTCCTTGAACAGCTCCCTCAGGGGTTCGATGAGCTCGAGGTCCATCCGGTCGGGCAATCCCCCCACGTTGTGGTGAGTCTTGATGGTTGCGGACGGCCCCTTGAAGGAGACACTCTCGATGACGTCCGGGTAGAGGGTCCCCTGGGCGAGGTACTTGGCCGGGGGAAGTCTCCGGGCCTCCTTTTCGAACAGCTCGATGAAAAGGTTGCCGATGATCTTTCGCTTGGCTTCCGGGTCCGTAACCCCTCGGAGTCGATCGAGAAAGAGATGCCCGGCATCCAGGTAGGTCAGGTTCATCTCGAAATGGTCCCGGAACACCCGGCGCACGCTCTCCGCCTCCCCCTTCCGGAGAACTCCGTTGTCGACGAACACGCAACGCAACTGGGAACCGATGGCGTTGTGGAGGAGGACCGCCACCACCGAAGAATCGACCCCTCCGCTCAGGGCGCAAATCACGTGATCCGAACCGATCTTCTCCACCAGGCTGCGGGTGACCGACTCCACAAAAGACTTCATGGTCCAGGTGGGACGGCAGCGGCATATGCCGTAGAGAAAATTCTCCAGGAGGGTCTTGCCGCAGGGCGTATGGACCACTTCCGGGTGAAACTGGACGCCGTAAAAGCGGCTCTCGGGGTCGGCCATGGCGGCAATGGGGGAATTGGAACTGCTTGCCAGGACCCGGAACCCCGGAGGAAGCTCGAGGATTCGGTCCCCGTGGCTCATCCAGACCCGCACGCCTTCGGGCTCGATATCCCGAAAGAGCTTCTCGGGGTCTTGGACCTCGACCAGGGCATGACCGTATTCCCGCCGGTCGGCCCTTTCCACGGCCCCTCCCAACTGCCGGGCCATGAGCTGCATTCCGTAGCAGATACCCAGGACGGGGATGCCCAGGCCAAAGAGGCCGGGATCGGAAAACGGGGCGTTCAGATCGTAGACCCCGGCGGGTCCTCCCGAAAGGAGAATCCCCTTGGGCCCAAAAGCGCGGATCTTTTCCAGAGACAGGTTGAAGGGATGAATCTCGCAATAGACGTGGCTCTCCCGCACCCGACGGGCAATGAGCTGGGTGTACTGGGAACCGAAGTCGAGGATGAGGACACGGTCCTCATGAAGAGGGTCGATCGTCATGACATTGTTCCTTGGCAAGGCACCCCGCCCAAGTGGGAATGTTATTTCAGATCCACTTGATAGTTGGGCGCCTCTTTGGTGATGATGACGTCGTGAACGTGGCTTTCACGGAGTCCGGCGCTGGTGACTCGAACCATGCGCGCCTTCTTTCGCAGGTCCTCGAGACTGCGGCAACCCAGGTAGCCCATCCCGGCCCGCAGACCGCCCAGGAGCTGATGAACCGTGGCCGCAACGGGTCCCCGGTAGGGAACCATCCCCTCGATTCCTTCGGGAACCAGCTTGGTAGCCTCCACCACCTCGTCCTGGAAATAACGGTCCCGGCTTCCTTCTCTCATGGCTCCCAGGGAGCCCATTCCCCGGTAGGCCTTGTAGCTGCGGCCCTGGTAGAGGATCGTTTCCCCCGGACTCTCGTCCGTCCCCGCAAAAAGACTGCCGATCATGACCACATCGGCCCCGGCCGCAAGGGCCTTGACCACGTCCCCGCTAAACTTGATGCCGCCGTCGGCAATAACGGGAACTCCATGCTCCCGGGCCACCCGGGAGCACTCCATGATGGCGGAAATCTGGGGGACCCCGACCCCCGCCACGATCCGCGTGGTGCAGATGGAGCCGGGTCCCACTCCCACCTTGATGGCTTCGGCCCCGGCCCGGATGAGGCTCTCGGCCCCCGCCGCCGTGGCCACGTTGCCTGCGGCGATCGGTAGGTCGGGAAACTCGCTCTTGATGCGCTTGACGGCTTCGATAACGTTTTTCGAATGTCCGTGAGCGCTGTCCACCACGATGAGGTCCACCCGCATGTTGGTGAGGGCCACCACACGCTGCATCATGTCCGGACCGACTCCCACCGCGGCTCCCACTCGAAGCCGTCCCAGCCCGTCCTTGCAGGAGTTGGGATACTTCTTGATCTTCATGATGTCTTTGATGGTGATGAGACCCTTGAGCCTTCCTTCCTCGTCCACCACCAGGAGTTTTTCGATGCGATTCTTGTGGAGCAGCCGCTTGGATTCTTCCAAATCGATGCCCACTTTCGCCGTGATGAGTCGATCCTTGGTCATGACTTCGGACACCCTGAGATCCAGGTTGGTCTCGAAGCGCAGGTCGCGGTTGGTAATGATTCCCACCAGCTGGCCCGCTTTCACCACCGGGACCCCGGAGATGTGATAACGGGACATGAGATCGAGAACATCGGAAATCCTCTGGTCGGGCTCCACCGTCACCGGGTCCACCACCATCCCGCTCTCGGATTTTTTCACCTTGCTGACTTCCTGGGCCTGGCGCTCGATGGGCATGTTTCGATGAACGATTCCGATGCCTCCCTCCCGGGCGATGCTGATGGCCAGGTCGGCCTCGGTGACCGTGTCCATGGCGGCGCTCGCAATGGGGATCCGCATGGGGATACTCCGGGTGATTCGCGTTTCCACGCTGGTGTCGTTGGGCAGGACTTCCGAGTATTGGGGAAGCAGGGAAATATCATCGAAGGTGAGTGCCTCGGGAACATGGTCGGCATACTTTTCGTTCATTGAACCTCTCCATCGTTGTCTTCGGTTGTTGGCCCACGTCGGCGTCTCGTGAACGGCCTTTACCCCTCTTGGAGACCCCATGTCAAGGGGGTCCTCAACCCGCCGCCCGACCACCCCAGATCCTCCTCGATGAGCTGGAAGAGAAGCCCTTCGAGAAGCCCCGCATCGCTGACGGTCAACGTTTTCTTCTCGAACCAGCGGAGGATTTCCCTGACGATCAAGGTCCCTCCCAGGATGATGTCTTCCCGGCCTTCTTCGAGTCCGGGGATTCCTTTGCGTTTTCGGACGGGAAGGCCGGCAAGGTCGTCGAGGGTTCGGCAGATCCAGTCCCCGTCCAGCTCCAGCCCGTTTACCCGGTAGGGCTCGTAGTGTTCCATCCCCAGAAACATGGCCCCCAGAGTGGTGACGGTCCCGGCGGTACCCACCAGGAGCAGTCCCTCGGGGGAATCCGGGCAGGAGGACCCCATGGAGGACGGGTGCGGCAGTTTCTTGGACAGGGCTTCCCTGATGGCGGCCCCTGCCAGGGAGAGGCAGCGGGAGGAGGCCGAGTCGGCCGGAAGGTATTTTTCCGTGATGGTGGCGGCGCCGATGAAAACACTGGAGCTCCAAAGGACATGCCCCTGCCTTGCGTCCGTCAGGAGGAATTCCGTGGTGCTTCCTCCCAAGTCAAAGCAGAGCACTCTTTCCGGGGGAGCAGGGAGCACCCCGAGGATCCCCTTGGCCGAAAGAAAGGCTTCTGTTTCCTCCGAAAGAATCCGACCCTGGATCCCCGTGACCTCCTCTATCGACCGGAGCCACTGGCGGCCGTTTTTCGATTTCCGGACCACGCCCGTGGCGCCGCACGCCACGGCCTTCACCCCAAAGCGGGCCATGCAGTCCCGGTATTCCTCGAGGACCCGGGTACTGAGATCCAGCTGGGACGGCCGGAGGGTTTGCTCCTCCTGGAATCCCTTGGCCAGGCGGGTTACCCTCCGTTCCGAAAGGAGGGGAACCAGGAGGGTGTCCCCCAGACGCCGGCCCACGAGCAAACGGATGGTGTGGGACCCGATGTCAATGGAGGCGTAGGTGGCGGGATTGCAGCCTGAATCCAAGCTCCTGTTCCTCTTCTTGGCTTGACTTTGCTTTGACGCAACGGTTATTCATAAATCGGATCGTCCCACCGATTTCCTATGAGGGAACCCACGGAGGAGGCTTGCCTATGATCCTGGAAATCAATCCGAAGAATCCCGAGCCCAGAAAAATCAAAAAGGTGGTAGAGGTCCTGACCGAGGGGGGAATCATCGCCTACCCCACGGATACCTACTACGGAATTGGCTGCGATCTGTTCAACAAAGGAGCCATCGAAAAAATCTACCAACTCAAGCAGCGTTCTCCTTCCCAACCTTTCAGCTTCATCTGCAGCGACCTGAAGCACATCAGCGAGTATGCCCAGGTAACCAACTATGCTTACAAAACCATGAAACGTCTTCTTCCGGGCCCCTACACATTCATCCTCGAAGGGTCCCGCCTGGTCCCCAAGATCATGCTGACCAAGCGGCAGACCGTCGGGATCCGGGTGCCGGACAACGCCATCTGCCTTGCCATTGTCCACGAATTCGGACACCCCATCATCAATACCAGCGCCACGGACCCGGAGTCCAGGATCCTGCAGAGTCCCCAGGAACTTAGAGAAAAACTGGGCCATGCGTTGGACTTGATCATCGACGGAGGAAGCGTAGCAGGAAAGCCCTCGAGCATCATCTCCCTCATCGATGATGCTCCCGAGATTTTGCGCGAAGGAAGCGGAGACATCCGTTCGTTCCAAAAGTAGAGGCTAGGGGAACAGGGGCATTTGATACCGGAGAAAGCTTCCGGTCATGTCCGTCAGGGAGGCCAGCCGATCTCCCACGTCGGTCCCCAACAGGTAGTCCAACACCGAGCGCTTTTTCTTCTTGTGATGAATGAGGGTGGGTTCCCCCTCGATTCGGCCCAACTGAGCGGCGGAATCCAGGGCATCCTGGAAGTTCCCCAGTTCATCCACCAGCCCCAGACGATGGGCGGCTTCCCCCATGAGAATCCGCCCATCGGCAATTTCCAAGACCTTTTCTTCGGGCAGGCTCCTTCCTTGGACGATGTCCCGAACGAATTGTCGATGGGCTTCGTTGATGGTCCCCTGGAGGAGCTCTTTTTCTTCGGGGGTCATTTCCCGGCCGGGATATCCCACGTCCTTGAATTTCCCGCTCTTGACCACCACGGTGGTATATCCTATCTTATCGAACAATTCCCGAAGGTTGGGGAAATAGCTGATCACCCCGATGCTCCCCGTGATGGTCCCGGGATTGGAAATGATCCGGCTGGTCGCGGATGCGATGTAGTACCCCCCCGAGGCCGCCACGGATCCCAGGGACGCAACCACGGGTTTCTTGTCCCGGGCCCGCAGGAGTGCCCGGTAGAGTTCCTGGGAAGGGCCGATTCCGCCGCCGGGCGATTCGATCCTTACAACCAGTGCTTTGATGAAGGGATCTTTTTCAAAATCGCCGATGGCCCTGACGGTTTCCTGCACGTCCTCGATGAGGCCCCGCACCTCGATCACCCCGATTCGGTTGGGCGATGCAAAGATTCTGCAATCGGAACCCAAGGCATAGAGAATGCCCCCGGCAACCAGGAACACGAGGAGTAGAATCAACCAGCGGGTTCGTCGCTTCACGATGTTCCCTCCAAAAACAAACACCCGGTTTCAGGCCTGAGGCATGAACCGGGTGTGCGGTTTGATCAGTCGAGAAGCAGCTTCAGACTAGTCCTTGTCCACCAAGGATGCACTGTTTGCCCGGGCTTCCATTTCTTCCTTGAGGAGTTCTCCCAGGTTGGACGTCGCAGCCTTGGCACTGTTGACATATTCGTCGATATTGGTGCGTTCTTCCTGTTCTTCCACCTTCTTGACGGACAGGCCGATCTTCCGGTCTTTGGGAGAGATGTTGATCACCTTGGCGGTAATCCGGTCCCCAGCCTTGTACTGCCCGATGGGCGACTTGATCTTTTCCTTACTGATCTCGGAGACATGGACCAGCCCCTCGATGCCTTCCTCGATCTCCACGAAAAGCCCGAAGTCCGTGACATTGGTGATGGGGCCGACGATAATGCTTCCCACGGGGTAGCGCTCGGGAATGCTTTCCCAGGGATCGGACTCGAGCTGCTTGATCCCCAGGGAGAACCGCTCGTTGCCCTTGTCGATGTTCAGGACGATGGCCTGGACTTCCTGGTTCTTTTTGAAGACCTCCGAGGGGTGTTTCACTCTCTTGGTCCAGGAGATGTCCGAAATGTGAACCAGCCCGTCGATGCCCTCGTCGATCCCGATAAAGATCCCAAAATCCGTAATGTTTTTGATCTTCCCGGCAATGGTGGTTCCCACCGGGTATTTTTCGGCAATGACATCCCAGGGATTGGGCTCGAGCTGCTTCATTCCCAGGGAGATCCGCTTGTTCTCGGGATTGATGCTCAACACCACCGCTTCCACCACGTCGCCTACGCTCAGGATCTTGGACGGATGGCGGATCTTCTTGGTCCACGACATTTCGGACACGTGGATGAGGCCCTCGATTCCCTGTTCGATTTCCACGAAGGCGCCGTAGTCGGTCAGGCTCACCACCCGGCCCTCCACGCGGGTCCCGACGGGGTATTTTCCTTCGGCCTGGGTCCACGGATCGGCCACCAGTTGTTTGAGCCCCAAGGACACTCGTTCATGATCCCGGTCGAAGCTGAGGACCATCACCTTGATGCGGTCTCCCACCTGGAACATCTCCGAAGGATGGCCCACCCGACCCCAGCTCATGTCCGTAATGTGGAGGAGCCCGTCGATGCCTCCCAGATCCACGAAGACGCCGTAATCCGTAATATTCTTGACGGTGCCCTGCACCACTTTTCCGTCTTCGAGGGTGGCCAGGGTGTGGGACTTCATCTGCTCCCTCTCCCGTTCCAGTAAGGCTCTCCGGGACAGGACGACGTTACGGCGTTTCTTGTTGTACTTGAGGACCTTGAACGGAAGGGTCTGGCCGATCAAAGATTCCAGGTTGCGAACCGGCCGCAGGTCCACCTGGGATCCCGGCAGGAAGGCCTGTACGCCGATATCCACGGCCAGACCTCCCTTGACCTTGGCCACCACCTTGCCTTCGATGGTGCCGTCGTTGTTGTAGATGCGGCTGATTTCGTCCCATACCTTGATCTTGGCGGCCTTCTCCTTGGAAAGATGGATCGTGCCGTCTTCGTCGTCATGGTACTCCAGGAGCACATCGACCTCATCGCCGATGGCGGCCTGGATGATCCCCTTTTCGTCCTTGAACTCGTGAAGGGATATCTGGCCCTCGGACTTGTATCCGATGTCCACCATGACAAAATCATCGCTGATCTGGACAATTTTGCCGCGAATTACCTCCCCTTCCTGAATATTGCGGAAACTCTGTTCATACAAATCATGAAGAGAGTCCATGTCTTCCATTTCATTTTCGAGTCCCGCTTCCTCCGGCGACGTGGGCTCGTCCGGAGCAGCCTGATGGATGGTGTCTTGTGTGGTTTCGTCTTTTTCAACCATTGAATCCGTTACCCCCTTGCGCATATTTGGCACATGCCGCTCTTGAATCCGGAACAGTACCAAATCGAATCGTCCTTGACAACCTCATTTTTTCTCGCTGCATCGCGGGTTGTCCCCCCCCAGCTTCCGTGAAACGATTTCTTCAAGGCGACTCA
>JARKQW010000164.1 GCA_029974695.1 Syntrophobacteraceae bacterium
CCAGGGCCGCCGGATCAAACTTGTCGTCGAGCTTCACGGTGAGGAACTTGATGATTCGTTCGTCCAATCGGAGGTTTCTTTCCAGTTCCGCCACCAACTTCGATCCTCCGGCATATTCCATGAGCACGTAAAGCCCTCGAGACCGCTTCTTGATGGGGTAGGCCAGCTTCCTTTTCCCCCAGGGAACGTAGGACAAAACCATGCCGCCGTTGGATTGGACAATGGATTGCAGTTTGTCGTCGATGACGGAATGGACTTCGTCGGGCAGGTCGGGATCGACGATGAAAAAAGTCTCGTACTTGCGCATTCCTGATCCTCCTTGTGGGTTGGCAGCCCCTCCCCGATGAAGGGAGGAGCAAGGAGCGGTGTTCCGCAAAGTGGGATAGCTAACACATTGGTTTTCCGAGCGTCAAGGTTTTTTTGGCCCCCGAGCCCGGGATTGGGGCACGCCGGGGAGGAAGAGACCCCGGGATCAGCGGGGATCTTTTCGAGGGGGAGGGAACTCCACCATGACCTCATTGGGCTTCACCCACCCCAGGTGATCCCGAACCAAACGCTCCTGGGCCTGGGGGTCGGACTTGAGGCTTTGAATTTTACGAAAAAGCTTCTGGTTTTCGCTTTTTAGGTTGAAAATCCTGGATTCCATGGCAACGATCTGCTGATATTGCTGTCGAAATCCGAAAATCCCCTGGGGGGAGAAGAAAATCCCGTACAACAAGACAAGATTGAGCACCAGCAAGATCCCCGAAAGGCACAAAAGGACTTGAACTCCGCTCAAAAAGGGTCTCTCGTCCCGCCTGATCTTGATGTCCGGGTGATGGTTCGATCTCATGGCAAGGCCCCGTGGAAAGGTCCGGATTCATCTGTTCGGCAGTCTCGTTGAGGGATACGAACCGATGGAAAAAGCCTGGGGTCGGTATGCGGCAGGAAGAGCGCTCCGCGGAACTCGTTCATCAGCTCCAGGTTCACGTTCAGCTCCACATACGTGATTCGTTTTCGAATTTCCTCGATCCGGCCGAACAGAGAGCGGTCCAGGAGCAACATGACCGCCCCTTTTCCCGCCGTATTTCCCAAGCCGTGGAAGGTATCCGGGGGCAAGTCCGGAAGCATCCCGATTCGTATCGCCATTTCCGGGTCGATGCGGTTGCCGAACGCCCCGGCAACGTAAAAATGCTTGAGGTCCTGAAAAGTGACGCCGACTTTGCGGGTGATCACGTTGAGAATCGTGTACATGGCGGCCTTGGACTTGAGAAAGATCCCCACGTCCACCTCGGTGACGACCAGGTCCCGGCCGTCCTCGGTTTCCTCTCGGTGCGCCACGATGTAAGCCGGGCCGTCGTCGGTTACGATAACACGGGGCGACCCGGCCTGTACATTGATTTTTCCCTGGATGGTGAGGATGCCCGCCCGGAACATTTCCGCCACCAGGTCAATGAGGCCCGACCCGCAGATCCCCCGGGGCTTTCCGTCCCCGAGGACGTGAAAGGAAGGCTCCCATGTGCGCCCATCGATGCGGACCCGATCGATGGCCCCCGGGGAAGCCATCATGCCGCGTTCCACAACCCCGCCTTCCAAAGCCGGTCCCGCCGCCCCGGCACACGCAATGAGCCAGTCGCGATTCCCCAGGACCACCTCGGCATTGGTGCCCACGTCCACCAGAATGCTCAAATCCTCGGAACGGTGAATCCCCGCGGCCAGGATCCCCGCAAGGAGATCTCCTCCAAAGTAGGACCCCACGTTGGGAAAAACATACACCGGGGCCCGGGGATGGATGTCCAGGTCGAGATCGGCGGCGTGATGCAGGGGAAAACGGTTTGCCGAAGGAATGTAGGGTTCCTTGCACAGATTGGACGGGTCCAGCCCCAGGAAGAAATGACTCATGGCCGGGTTGCCGCACACGGCTACGGCAAACACCCGGGACGGGGGAAGGTCCCGTTCCTCGATCATCTGCCCGACGGACCGGTTGAAGGCCGTGATCAGAGAGCGTTGCAGAGTCGTTCGGTTCTCCTGGTGCCGGGCAAACAGGATCCTTTGGAGGATGTCTTCTCCCAGGGGGATTTGGGGATTGGGAGCCGAAATCCGGCTCAAGAGGCGGCGAGAACGAAGGTCCACCAGGTAGAAGACCAGCTGCGAGGTCCCCAGGTCCACGGCCAGGCCCAAGACGGGAGCATCGTGTTCGTAGGGCCCAACCTCGATCAACTCCCAGCCCCAGGGGGTTTGCCCCAGAACCGCAGAGACTCGAAAACGTTCGGCCCGCAGGGAAGCAATGAATCCGGACAGACAACGGGGCGACACAAGGACCGGGGAAAAGCCCCCCTGTTCCAGTGCCCTCTCCAGCCGGTCCCAGTCCGCCGTATTGTCGTGCAACCCGGGAAGGGGCAGTTCCAGGGAAACCGTCTCCACCCAGGGCCGTTCTTCCATCCAATCAGGCAGCTCAAGGGTCATGGAACCTTTTTGATCCTCCCGTTCACGACCAGACCAGGGGTTCGAAGTGCAGGATATTGACGGTCAGTTCCAGCATCCCGCACACCAAGACGTCCGAGGCAGCCAATTGCATTCGGTCCTCGAGCCTGTCCAGGGCGTCGAGAACACAGGGTCCCGGTTCCACATTGAATTGAACGGTCTCGGAATTCTGCGCCCGACGGGGATGACACCAGTACCGGGGGGACAGGCTGAAGTGCATTCGGCAGGCAAAAGGACGATACGGGTAAACGAGGCAACGCCCCTCCTCCAGGAAGGGGCAAGGGCGTTGTTCTTGGTGATATCGGGTCAAAAGGGCCGATCTGGGGTCCGGGGTCGAGGGATCGGCTCCGACCTGCCGGTAAATTCCGAACCACACCTCTTCGGCTTCCAAACACCGCCGAAACAGGCGGCCGGAACTCCCGCTCCGTTGCATGCCGTAATAGAGATAGATCAGCTCCATGGAACTGACGCCCGTGGGCATATGATAGCAGCAATGGGAACAGCCCGCCGTGCACTGAACGTCCATCCCCGAGCGACGAAGGTACCCCAGGAACAGTTGGACCGCCTCATCGTACAAATCCAGAACTCGTTGAAAATACTTCAACGCCGCCCCGGGCAGAGTCCCGGACCGTTCCAGGTTCTCGAGGCCGTCCAGGCGACCCATCTCGAGAAGATAGTCCGCCATCTTTCTTTGATAGCGGGAAAGACTCTCGGAAAGCGGCTCCGGCGGATTCCGGAACCACTCGGCAACAGTCTCGGAATCCACGTTTCTCGGTTGAAATTCAACGACTGCCGCCCTTCTTGGTCCTCTTGGCGCACTTTCCCCGCCTGCGTCGGCATTCCGCCGCACATTGTACGGTTTTTTCACGTAACCGCCGGGAGATGGCGGGGGCCGCCCGTCAGCAATCTGTTGCATGTTCGGCTCAACTCGAATAGAATCATTTGGCTAATGCTCAAGGTAGCGAATCGAGTGTCAAAAGGGAAGGCATTTTTGGGAATCCCACCGGCATGGAACGTAAGTTTGCGACTAGGGAGTAGAGAAAATTTATGAATGACGATGGAGTGCGGGAACTCGTAGAGGTAATGGCAAAAGCTTTGGCGGAATACCCGGAAGCGATTGTGGTGAAGGAAATCGTGGGTCATCAGATTTCGGTGATCGAGCTTCGGGCGGCCAAAGATGATCTGGGTAAGATCATCGGGAAGGAAGGCCGCAACGCTCACGCCCTGCGGACGATCCTCAACGCAGCGGCCACCAAGCTTCGGAAACGTGCAGTCCTGGAAATACTGGAATAATGCCGGGGAGAAGGGAGCCCGCCTCCCGTCCATGTGCCATGAGCCTTCATCAAAAAGACAAGAGCCGGTTCGTTCCCCCTCATGAGGGTCCTCCAACCTGTTTTGGGGACCCCCGTCAAGTGTGTCCCAGAGATGAAGACGGAATCATCCAGCCCCAAGCCCATTGTTTGTCCTGCGAACACCTGAAAGGATGTCTGCGGCAAGCCCTTCAAAAACAGGGCGTGCTGCCGAAACCCTCTTCTCCCCCTCCTGTGGTTTCCCGAGTCACGGGTTTTCTGAAACGATGGTCCGACCAGAAACTGGCCAAGGAACAGACCCAAGCGGGAGCTTCCCTCCCAGGGCAAGAATGACTTGTCCCGCTCTTTCCGTATTCGACGTTTTGCCCATGTCCGGGACAAACTGAGGATGTTGCCTCGTTTCAAGTCCAACGAGCACGTACGGTCCGAGACCGAGGGGTGCGCCCGGGAGGACCGGGTCCGCCAAACCGTTACCGGACGACGGTTTGCGGTCATTCACCAAGGAGCCTTGGGGGATTTTCTGTCGGCCCTGCCCTTGTTCGACGGTCTCCATGAATCGGAACCGGGGATCTTCATCGATTTTTGGTCCAAAGCAGAATACGGGTCTTTGCTTGCAGCCAAGCCCTACCTGGGCGCCGTTCATTCCCGGGACGACCCCGCCCTGACCCCTTTCTACCACGAGCAGCTTTGGATGGACGCCCCGGTTCCCGGCACTCTCGCCCAGGCCCATGTCATCTTCGTTTTCGGGCAGTCGAACAGCCGGGTTCTTGCCCGGAGGCTGGCCGCCCGCTGCGGGGTCCCCGTCCACTGGATTCAATCGTTTCCGGACCCCCACGCCCGCCGTCACGTGGGGCGGTTTCTCGCAGAACAACTGCATCTTCTGGGCTGGCGGTGCTGCACGGGAATCCCGCGCATCGATCCCGATGGGGAAGAAAGACGACAGGTACGCCGTTGGCTGGAGCGGTGGACCGGAGACGCCGAGGCACAGCCCTTGGTGATTCACCCCGGAAGCGGTGGAATGAAGAAGGTCTGGCCGTTGAAGCGCTGGTGGTCCCTTGTGGATTGGCTCCTCCAAAGAAAAGTCGGACCCGTCGTCGTGATCCTCGGGCCTGCCGACGACCCGCTGAAAACCTTTGCCCGGGCGACCCGATCCCGGGGATGCCTGCTCGCCGAAGATCTTTCTCTTTCCCGCCTGGCGGCATTCCTGGCCGAAGCCCGCCTGTATTGCGGAAACGATTCCGGAGCCAGCCACCTGGCGGCTGCGGTGGGCACACCTTCCGTGGTGGTCTTCGGTCCCACGGACCCGGAGGTGTGGGCCCCCCGAGGCCCTCATGTTCATGTGGTGCAAGACTGTTGGAAGGAGTCCGAGGTCCTGGATTGGGACGAAAACATGCCCGCCGACGATCCGCCCCCTGCCGTGACAAACCTCCTCGACACCCTGCTCGGGTCCCCAACGCAACCGCGCCCATAGACATGGACAGGAATGCGGGGCCTCGCCGGGTCCTGATCATCTCAGGACCCTCCCTGGGGAGTCCGAACGGTCGCTCAGGGGAGGGGATCCAGCTGCCGGATCCTCTCCGGAAGGGACCCTAAGAGGATGTGCTGCAGGTGGACGTTTCCCAGCACCTCGAGACCCGGCCCCGACAGGGTGATGCGGCCGTCCTCGATGAGGTACGCCAGGTCTGCGGCATGCAGAATTCTTCGCACGTGCTGACTGGCGATGACGAGGGTCACGCCCCGCCGGCTCAGGAGTCGGAAGGCATCGCAGAACCTTCGAACGATCTTGGGGCTGAGATTCATGAAGGGATCGTCCAGAAGAAGGAGGCGGGCTCGGGCCATGAGGCCCCGGGCCAGGGTGAGCATGTGTTGCTCCCCCCCGCTCAGGTCCTTGGATGGGGAATTGCGTTTTTCGTAAAGTTCCGGAAAGAGGCCGAACACCAGTTCCAGGCGTTCCGGGATGGATTTGCGATGAAGGTAGGCCCCGATTTCGAGGTTCTCCATGACGCTCATCTGAGGAAACACCCTCATCCCTTCGGGGATGTAAATCATGCCCCTCTGCACCACCCGGTGCGCCGGAAGCAAATGAACGGGCTGCCCGCAAAACAGGACCCGACCGGCGCTCAACGGCACCACCCCCCCTATGGCTTTGAGCAATGTGGTTTTGCCTGCACCGTTGGGTCCCACCAGGGCCACGATCTGATAGGGCCAAACCCTCAGACGGATGCTCTCCAGGACGGGAGTCCCGCGATAGGAAACCGCCAGGTCTTCCACCTCCAGGACCGGACCCGGCGGGGACTCCGATTCAGTTGGATTCCGGGTGGGACTCGATCTTGTCATCCTTGACGACCTTCTGCCTGCTCTCTCCCAGGTAAGCCGATATGACGTCGGGACACTGGAGAACCTCGACGGGAGTTCCTTCCATGATCTTCTCCCCCTGGTCCAAGGCCACGAGCCGGTCCGACACCTTCGCCGTAAGATTCAGGAAATGATCGATGATGAGGAGGGTGAGACCCCGGCTTCGGAGTCCCTTGACGAGATCCACGGCCTGTTTCACGGCTTGAGGACTCAATCCGGCGGCGATTTCATCCAGCAGAAGCAAGTCCGGCCGGGTGGCCAGGGCACGGGCCACCTCCAACCTTCGCAACTCGGACAAGGTCAGCTCCCGGGCCGGGAGTTGCGCCTTGTGCTCCAGTTGGACCATTGCCAGCAGTTCCATGGCTTCGTCCCCGTGGGAAGCCCACCCCGGGCGACCCCTTTTGCCGAAGCTGAGCCCCACCATGACGTTCTCCCAGGGGGTCATTTCGGGAAAGGGCCTCGCGATCTGAAAGGTTCGACCGATTCCCCTGTGGCAGATGTGATGGGGAGGCCGGCGGGTGATGTCTTCTCCGCGAAAGAGGACGGTGCCTCGATCGGGATGCAAATGCCCGCAGATGACGTTGAATAACGTGGTCTTGCCCGCACCGTTCGGGCCGATGATGCTGACAATCTCCTGCTCTTCGACCCTGAGGCCGATGTCCTTGAGGAGGGGGACGCCCCCGAACCCGATCTCGATGTGTCGCAACTCTAGGCAGACCTGAGCCTTGTTTGGAGCCATGCACCGATTCCTTGGGGGAAAAACAACAAGGTGAGGATCACCACGAGACCGTAGACCGCGTCGTGCCCCACGGGCAACAGGGAGTGAAACAGGAGCTGGTCCAGGGGATACAGGACCAGGGCTCCCAGGATCGGGCCGTAGGGCTGGTGCCTGCCTCCGAAAATGCTCAACACCAAAGGCAGGGCGGACAGGTGAAGACTGAACACCAGGGGAGGTTCCACCAGACCGAGCAAATGAGGGTAGATCGCCCCGCAAAGGGCCGTAAAGAAGGCGCTGAGGAGGAGGGCTTGAAATCGCGTGCGGACCACGTTCACCCCCAGGCTCGCCGCCGCGGTCTCGTCTTCGCGAATGGATCGAATGGCCCACCCCCATCTCGACCGGAAGGCCCTCCGGTGGACCCAGCCCACGGTAAGCATCCGCGCGAAGAAAAGGTAATACAATGCCCGGGGATCTCGCCCCAAAAGAACCGACAGTCCTGCCCACTGCAGGGATGGAAGGTCGGATATGCCGGTGATTCCTCGGGACCCCAGGGTAAGACCGTCCCAGTTGTCGATGAGGATCTTGGGGACCTCTACCGACGCCAGGGTGGCCAGGGCAAAGGGAGCCCCCCGCAACTTCTTGAAGACCAAGTGCCAAAGGATGCCGTAGACAGTGCCCAGGCCTCCGCCGGCAAGAATCGTGATGCAGGGGGAAAGCTTCCAATAATGGTCCAGCAAAGCCGATCCGTAAGCGCCCAAGCCGAAAAAAGCGGCATGTCCCAGGGAAATGACCCCCGTGAGGGCCAGGAGGTTCCAGGCGAGGGCCAGGGCACCGTAATAGAAGGCGAATCCCAGCACGCGGCAGTGCAGGTCCGTTCCAACCCCCGTCAAAGGCCACAGGGAAAAGAAAAGCAGGAAGGCGGTGCCCAACAGGACCGGGGGGTTCACAGTCTTTTTCATCATCTCACCGGCCCGTAGCTCACCCGAAGAAGCCCCTCGGGCCGCAGGATGAGAAGGATGATCAGGACCAGGGCGCTCACGAGTTCACGCCAGCTGGTTCCCAGGAAGACCACCGCCAGGGACTCGGCCAGCCCCAGGGCCCAGCCGCCCAGCAACACCCCCCGGATGCGTCCGACCCCCGCGAAAATGGTGATCACAACGGCAATGAGGGTGGCCTCCATTCCCCCCCAGGGATGCAGGTAGGCCGTGCTGCCGTAAAGGGGCCCGGCAAGGCCGATCAGGATTCCTCCGACGGCGAAGGCGATCACGCTCATGCGCTCCACGGGAATTCCTGCAAGCCTCGCCGCTTCCCGGTCCTGGATGGTGGCACGCAGAGCTTTCCCCAGAAAGGTCTTGCGCAACAAGATGGAGACAAGGAAGGTCGCCAGCAAGGACAGTGCGATCAGCCATGCCTGGAGCTGAGTTAGGGTCAGATGCAGGGACGGAAGGCTCCATGCCGCCTCTGCATTCCGGATCAAACGATGGTTGGCCGAAAACAGGACAAGCATCCCGTTTTGCAGGACCAGGGCCAGTCCGAAGGTCACCACCAGGGAATTGAGCTCGAAGGGTTCCCGAACATGCTGGAGCAGTGCCTGGAGAAGTACGGCAAGAAGAAGGAGAGTCAACATGCACGCGGGAAGAGTCCAGAAAAACGGGACTTGCCAGTAGGTTCCCAAGACGTAAGCCAGGTACCCGCCCAGGAGGACCATTTCCCCGTGTGCCAGGTTGAAGGCCCGGGTGATCCCGAAAATCAGGGAAAAGCCCAGGGCGATCAAGGCATAAAACGAGCCCAGAGTGAAGGCGTTGAGGGCCAGTTGCAGCCACATGACGATGATTCCCGCCTCATGCCGAACTTGAATGAGTAAGAGTCCCCGGTTCGAGTCAACCCTGCTCGTAGCGATTCATGCGTTTCGTTTCGGTCCGGACCCATCCGCCGATGGAATTCTCTTCACCCCCGTCTCCCCCCCGGGCGGAAGGAACCTTTCTCCCTCCTCGGGTAATAGGGGCGAAGGCAGGGTGAAGAGAGCGTTGTTGGACGGCCCTTTAGTCCCGAGGGAAACGGACGGTTGCCGCGGCGCGGTCTTGGGGAAAAACCGGCACCATTTGCCCGTTTCGGATTTGAACAATCACCTGTTGATAGTACCGGGGATCGCCGTTCTCGTCGAAGGCCAGCCGCTCCATGGGAAGCAGCATGTCCAGGGATCGGAGCTCCCGGGAAATGGCCTCGCCCGTCCAGGACACTCCCTTTTGGGCAGCACCTTCCATTGCCGCCAACAGGGCCCGAGCCGACGTATAGCCGTGCATGGTGGTCGAATTGGGCACCTTCCCAAAACGACGGGAAAACCCCTCCACAAACCGCGCGGACTCTCCCTCCGTTCCCGGAAGCGTAATCCCCGGGTTCCATGCGCACATCCCCAACAGATCCTCGCTCATGGAACCCATTTCCCGGATGAACGACGGATGGGCTATCCCCCACGGGCCGATATAAAATCGGAAGGGAACCTGCTGCTCCCTCGACTGACGGATCAGGACAAGATGGTCGGGGAAGAACCCCCCGGAAACGAGAACGTCCGGTTTATGCTGCCGAATCTTGAGCAGAAAGGAGGAGAAATCCGGGGAACCCGGACGAAACTTCTCAAAAAGAGGGACCTGGACCCCTCTTTTTTCCAGAAGACCCTTTACGTCTTCTCCAAATTCCGAGGAACCCGGCGTCGCGGCGTACAGGACGGCCACCCGCCCGGCTCGGGCTTGCTCCAGGATAAAGTCGCACAAGGGCTGAACAATGCCCTTCTGCTGAGACACGCGGAAGAAAAACGGATTGGAGCGCCTCAGGGTCAGGGATCGTTGAAGGCTGGCCGCCGCCACGTAAGGGACCCGGTGCTTGGCGGCCAGTTCGCTGATGGGCCCCACCAGGGAATCCACGTATCCCCCCACCAGACCCACCACCCGGGATCGGTAGAGCAGCTCCTCCGCCTGGTTGACGGCCACTTCCGGCTGGCTTTGGTCATCACGGCTGATCAATTCCACCGGGCTCCCGTGGATCCCCCCCCGGGCATTGATTTCTTCCACCGCAAACAGGATTCCCTCGTGGATGTCGGTGCCGTGTTCCGCCAGCTTTCCCGTGAGGGGGTTGATTTCCCCGATCCGAATCGAGAAGGCCTCGGCGTGAAATCCGAAGAGAAACAACCATAGAAGAATCCCCAACCCAGCTCGGAATCGTTGCATAGGATGCCTGCCGACCCAAAGGGTCCCCTTCTCGATTGCAGCCGCTTTTCCAACCCCACCTGTGTCATTGACATATAACAGCAGCGCAATTTATGCAACGCATATGGTCCCGACTCAGCCCGAAAACACGCCCAAGACAAACCCCACGTGCCCGAAGGCGAAGCGGTCCCCGAACTCGGCAGCCAGGCGGGCGACGGGACGCTGTCCCGTACAGTGGCTGGTTGCCAGGACCTCGATCCGGTATTTCCTCAGCGCCCGAAGGGTGTCCTCGGTTTGAACCTCGGGGGAAAACCCCAGATGAGTCCCGCCCACGATGGCGTGGATTCTCTCTTCGCCCGTCTTCTCGAC
Organism: Syntrophobacteraceae bacterium; assembly: GCA_029974695.1. GTDB lineage: Bacteria > Desulfobacterota > Syntrophobacteria > Syntrophobacterales > Syntrophobacteraceae > JAGPLX01. The sequence continues at coordinate 10,419 of JARKQW010000164.1, forward strand.
GGCGTGGTTCAAGATGTTGATGAGCCCGGCGTGGGCACACCCGAGAAGGACAATGAGGCCCCGGGGCGTGACGACGAAAAGGGAGTAGTCGTCCAGAAACGGGTCCGGGGCCCACTGCCCGTTCTTTCGAACGACAAACTTGGGGTCCCCCGTTTCAAAGGCGGTCTTGCGCGGGACCTCGCCGGAGATGAAAACGTTGGGGGAAATCTCCGCAAACTCCCTCTGCCACCGGAACCTTGCCCCCCGGGTCGTCAGGTAGGCCTCGTGCCACGGAATTCCGATGGACAAGGGCTTTTCCTCGGACCCGACGGGCATCCACCGAAACCGTTCGACGAGCACATCCGGATGAGCCGTCACGTCGCACGGGCCATGGATGCCCAGAAACGAGAGCAGGCCTCCCGTGTGGTCGAAATGGCCGTGACTGAGGACCAACCGGGTGACCCGGCGCAAATCCTTCTGGAGCCTCAGGGCATTCTGAACCAGCCCAAATCCTTGTCCCGTATCGAAAAGGATGGTCTCCTCGGGGGTCTCGACCAGGGCGGCAAAGCCATGCTCCCCCAAGAACCCGGGGCTTGCCACCGTATTCTCACACAAGACGGTAATCTTCCAATCCATGGCGTCCTCTCAAATGCATACCCCCGCCTGAGCGCGGGGGTATGAGGTCGACGGGGGGGCAGGTGCCTTCCCGAAAAAACGATCTATCGAAGCTTCCTGCGGAGCAGCTTGCCGGTTGGGGTGCGGGGGAGAGCATCCATGTACTGGATCACCCTGGGAAGCTTGTAGATGGCGATGTACTGCTTGAGGAACTCTTTGAGCTCCTCGAAGAACGCGTCTCCCCCCTGGTATCCGGGCTTGAGGACCACCACCGCCTTGGTGATCTGCCCCTTGTCCGGATCGGGAATGCCCACCACGCCTGCATCGGCCACCGCCGGATGCTTCAGGATGGCTTCCTCCACTTCCGCAGGACCGATGCGGTATCCGGAACTCTTGATCATGTCGTCTTCCCGGGAGACAAAGAAGATATTCCCGTCTTCGTTCATGTAGACGGCGTCTCCCATCTGGTTCCAGCCGTCCACCACCCCTTTTTTCTGGGATCGGAGAAGCTTCTCGTCCTCCTCGTAAGGCTTCCAGTACAGGGTCCCCGAAGGTCCCTGGAGAATCATGCTGCCGATTTCTCCCGGCTTGCATTCTTGCCTCTCGGCGTTCACCACCTTCACCTTGACCCCGGGGAGCGGTTTCCCGATGGAGTTCGGCACCGGCTCGGGGTTCATGGTGTTCGAGGTCACCAGATGGAGCATTTCCGTGCCGCCCAGTCCTTCCCAGATGGGCTTGCCGCTCAATTCCTGCCAGGCCTGCAGGGTCTCGGCACCCAGGGCGTCTCCCCCGGAGGTGTAGAGGCGAACGGAGCCGATGTCGTATTTCTTGAAGTCCGGGAACTTCATCAAGGCACGATAAGCCGTGGGCAGGCCCGTGAGGATCGTGATCCTGTGTTTCTGGATGAGGTCCATCATGTCCGGGGGAGCGAATCTAGGAATCAGGGAGACCGCCGCACCCCCTTCGAAGGGGATGAGGCTGAAAGTGCCGAACCCGGCCGCAAAAGACACCGGCGCGGCGCCTCCCAGGATATCCCCCGGCTTCATCTGGTAGACATAACGATTGACCACTCGAGAAACCATGACGGCCGGCCGCACAAAATGGACGCAACCCTTGGGCATGCCCGTGGTCCCGGAAGTGTACAGCATAATCCCGATATCGTCGGCATTCAGCATGGTGGCTTCCAGGTCCGGAGAGCCTTTTTCCACCATTTCCTCGTACACCAGGTCCCCGGCGGCCTTGACCTCGTTCGGGTTTCCACCGATGACGATGATCCGGGTTCCATACTCGAATTCCGGCTTTGCCTTGGTCACCGGTTCCATGAGGGGGGCGTTGACCACGAAAAACTTCATTTCGGCGTTGTTGGCCACAAAGCCCACTTCTTCGGCGGACCACAGAGGGGAGGTCGGTACGGGAACGGCTCCAATCTTTTCGATGGCGAAGATCGTCACAAGGGCTTGGGGGGAATTCACCAAACGAATCCCCACTCGATCCTGCGGTTCGACCCCGACGGCTTTGAGCGCGTTGCCGAATCGGTTGACCATTTGCTGCAGTTGACCGTACGTAATGGTCTTATCCATGAACTTGATCGCAGGATTCTCCCCTCGACCTTCCCGCACATGACGGTCCAGGAGAAAGTCTGCAAGGTTCAGCTGGTGGGGAATGTCGGCAAATTCATCCGGGGTCAAATACACCGGCCAGGTTTCTTTGGGCGGCAGGTAGTTTTCTGGAATTTTTCCCATCCTTGAATTCCTCCTTGTCTCAAACAGGAACCAACGTTTCCGAGCCGATGCCCCACGGGATCTCGGCTCCCTTCCCTCCTTTGATGCCGAGCGACGGCTGCCGGAGCGGACCACCTCCTTTCCACTCAATCTTCATGCGCTCTCGGGCCGTCCGGATGCACGCAACCGCCCCCGACGGGGGAATGGCCTGCTCCGGGCAAACCCGGACCCGGCCCGAGCGCTGTTTCTTCATCGCAAAAGGTGCCGACGCGGTGCAGTCGACGCGAATCCCTCGAGGATTCCGGAGACGCGGAAGCACAGTAGAAGGAAGGAATCAGGAAGAATCAGAATGGATCGGACTTCGAAACGTTCCTGCTGAGAGCGGCAACCAATCCGAGGATCTGCTACGGTATCGAGGACACCACTTCTATTCCATTGTCCAGGAGGTCGGAAACAATGGGCTGGAGATCGCACTTCTTCAGACGAACCGAGTAGATTGGGTCCTGACGTTCCTGGCCCGGCAGGTGACAGATGCTGATGACTTCCGCCCGGTGATGCCGGATCAACCGGGTGATCTCATCCAGGGGGGTGCCCGGTTTCGTGATTCGCACATCCAGGCGGGACGACTGGCTCAACATCCCGATCATGGTGATGAATGCCGTTAAAATATCCACTACGGTGATGATGCCGACCAGCTTGCCGTCCGCCACCACGGGCAAACCCCCGATCTTCTTTTCCAAGATGATGCGGGCCGCTTCTTCCAGCGGCATCGCGGGACCGGCTACGTAAGGCTTGCGCACCATGACGTCTTCCAGGGTCAGCTCTTCCAGCATGGAAGCGATGAGCACTCCCCGAAGGTCCGCATCCGTAACCCATCCCAAGAGGTTCCCGTCTTCGTCCGTCACGGGCAGATGGCGGATGGACTCCCTCTTCATTACCGCCAGGGCCTCCTGGATGGAAGACTCCTTCCGGATGGTAACAATTTTGGTGGTCATCCACTGGCCGACAATCATGGTGCGGGCCCTCAATGACGGACGCTGCCAAAAAGCCGAAGACGACGTTGCGAATTCTGTAGGGATTGCAGGAAGTTCTCCTATCGACCTCCTGATACCTACGTCAAATTGACAAAAATTGCAAGGGAAAATTACCACAAGCGGGGACCCCAGGGATCGTGTATGCCTAATCGCTTCCCCTCGGCCCTTTCCCCTCCACGGGCGGCATTCCTTTTCCGGGACCCGTCCCCTCCTCCGACTCCCCGGAGGGACCCCTGGGCCGACATTGACTTTGGACTCCCGTTTGCTATACTGCTTCCCGTTCCAAAATAGGGCATTTTCTTAGACTTTTAGCCTGAAAGGAGCGGACTTGCGCCAGCCAAAATTCATCTTCATTACGGGTGGGGTGCTCTCTTCCCTGGGAAAAGGCCTTGCGGCCGCTTCCATCGGCGCCCTGATGGAGAGCCGAGGTCTGAAGGTGACGTTGCAGAAGCTCGACCCTTACATCAACGTCGATCCCGGCACCATGAACCCCTTCCAGCACGGGGAGGTCTTCGTGACCGACGACGGCGCGGAAACGGACCTGGATCTGGGACACTACGAGCGATTCACCCATGCGCGCATGTCCAAGAACAACAACTACACTTCCGGCAGCATCTACTATTCCGTCATCACCAAGGAGAGGCGGGGCGACTACCTGGGGGGAACCGTGCAGGTCATCCCCCACGTGACGGACCAAATCAAGAGCTGCATCCGGGGTGCCGTCAACGGCGTGGATGTTGCCATCGTCGAAATCGGCGGGACCGTCGGGGACATCGAAAGCCTGCCCTTTCTGGAAGCCATCCGCCAGTTTCGAAACGATGTGGGAAAAGAAAACGTCCTGTACATCCATTTGACCCTGGTTCCCTTCATGAAGACCTCCGGGGAGCTCAAGACCAAGCCCACCCAGCACATCGTCAAAGAGCTGCTGGGAATCGGGATCCAGCCCGACATCCTTTTGTGCCGAACGGAGCGACTTCTTCCAGGCGACCTAAAGGCGAAGATCGCCCACTTCTGCAACGT
>JARKQW010000211.1 GCA_029974695.1 Syntrophobacteraceae bacterium
TTCCTGGCTGTTGGTGACCGCAAGGCGCCCCATGGAAATCGAGCGCATGATCAAGGCCAGGCCCTGCAAGGTCGCTCCCGCCAGCAAGATGCCCGAAGACACCCTGTGAATGGCGTCCTGATCTCGGACCAGGTAGATGACGTATCCGATGGCCCCAACGCAATACGCGATGGTCGCGAGGATCAGGAAGACGGTTTCCATAGTTCATCCCAAATCCGGCTCAATTCTTCCCGGTGAATCCAGCCGTTGCAGACTTCCAACACAGCATGAAATGCCTCTTCTCTTCTTCCTTCCCGAATCCATGCGGGAAGCGGAAGGTTCGACACCTTCCGGAAAAGGCGCTGCTTTTCGTCACTTCCCAACGACTTGGACAGGATCAACTTGCGAAGTCGTCCCATCCACTCCAGAAACGATGCCCATTCGGGGCCGAATTCTCCCTCGAGCTTTTCCCGGATTTGCCTGGCCACGGCAGGGCTCAGCCCCGTGGTGCTGACGGCGATGGCAAGAGGCCCCCGCTCGATGAGCGAGGGGACGATGAACGATCCCATCTCGGGTCCGGTCGCCGTATTGCACCACAGTCTTCGCTCGCCTGCCTGACGGGCGACCTGCTCGTTCAAACCGGCATCACTGGTGGCGGCAAAGACCAGGTCCGCCTCCTCCAGCAGATCCTCCCGATAGGTCTCTCCCAGGTATTGGACGCGGCCATCCCGGACCCATTCCCACAGGCCCGAAGTCAATGTCCGAGCCACGACCCGAATGGCGGCCCCGCTGGGTAGGAGACCTCGGATCTTGCGTTCGGCCACCGTCCCACCCCCCACCACCAGGCAGACCCGCCCTTCCAAGGACACAAACATGGGATAATAGGAGGGGCTCACCGGGAAAGCCCCCGATGGAAGCCGGGAACGAGAGACCGAAGGCCGCTCTCCACGGGTGGTTTCACGGCATTGGACGGAACGGTCATCTTGCGCTCCTTTCCCCGGGAAAGCCGACCCCGCCAAAGTTGTCCCTCACATCCTTGATTTCATAGGGCCTTGAAATCTAACACGAACGGCAGGTGGAAACAAGCGAGGAACTCCAACGCGGATTTCGCCGGCAAAGGTTGATCCTCTCCCCACGAATCCGGGACCTTTCGGCAATCCCCCGCGACCGATCAACCCCCCGAGCCCAACCCGCGCAGGGTTCGGCGCCCCCCGGAAGGGCTCCCCAGCAGGAGGCGGCGGCCGCCGGACCAAGCCACGCGCGTCCCCCTATGCCTCCTCGGGCCCCTTGCACCAACGGTTTCGGGACGAACGGGCTTCCGGACGGAAATTAGACTCTTCGATAGATGACGTAATCCGCCATGTCACACAAGAGGGTCTTTGTGGGATTGGAGGGGAAAATATGAAGAGCGGCTTTCGCCTTCTGGACATATTCCATGGCCAACCGCTGAGTGTATTCAATGCCGCCGGACCGAATCACCAGGTTCCTGATTTCGTCAAAGGCTTCCTGGGTGATTTCCTCTCCACTGAAAATCTCGCGAAGACGATTCTTCTCGGCGGAACGGCCGTTCATCAAAGCACAGATCAGGGGCAGTGTGGCCTTTCCTTCTCGCAGATCGTTGCCCACGGGCTTGCCCAGTTCGTTCGGGCTGCCCATGTAGTCCAGGGCGTCGTCGATCAGTTGAAACGCCAGACCCAGGCTGAGTCCGAAAGAGCGAAGGGCCGACTCTTCCTCGGCCCCCCCTCCGCCGAAAATGGCCCCGATATGGCACGCGGCACTGATCAGAACCGCCGTCTTCCGGGTGATGATTTCCAGGTATTCCTTTTCCTCCACCTCCAGGTCGTCCGATCGGACCATCTGGAGCACTTCTCCCTCGGACATGAGGGTGGTGGCCTGGGACAGAACTTCCAGGATTCTCATATTGTCGTAGCCGACGGTCATGAGAATGGCCTTGGAATAGAGAAAATCCCCCACCAGAACCACGGCGGGATTGCCCCAGATGGTGTTGGCAGCGGGCTTGCTTCGGCGCAGTTCCGCATGATCCACCACGTCATCGTGAAGCAGGGATGCCGCGTGAAGAAACTCGAAAACCACGGACAAAGGAACGTCTCGATTCCCCCTGTAGCCGCACAGGCGAGCCGACAGGATCATCAGAAGCGGGCGGAGTCTCTTGCCCCCGCTGCGGAGGATGTAGCGCCCCACCACGGAAATGAGAGGAACACTCGTCGTCAGCAAGCGGTTCATCTCCGTCTCGATCCGTTCAAGATCGGGCCGAATCCTTACAAGAATCCGCTCCTTGATGTCCTCGATCTCGGGTTGGAACAGTTTCGGCAGGACGGGACTTTCACCCGGTAAAGTGCTTATTTGGTCCATTTGCACAATTCTAACGTATGGTTGTTCAGCCTACGCCCCCGTGGTCCTCGCCCCCGCTGGATACAGCGAGGGTCCATAGGTACATAGCCAAAATTTTCTCATCTGTCAAAGCGTTTTCGGGTCCCCTTCCCCGGGCGAAGCTCCCGGCCTGGCAGCCCCGAACCGGCAGACCCCGGCGGCCGGATCACCGGGTCCGCCAGTTCCGCCTCCAGGTCATAATCGTGGGCGGCCGTGATCCTGGCCATGGCCAATTCCCCGGGAGAGGCCGTTCCCCGGGTGATGAGCACCATTCCGTCCTGCTCCGGCGCCTGGGTCGGCAGTCTGGCCCCCAGCAGGAGTTCGGTTTCCGGATGATACCCTTCCACCAGGACCGGGAGGACCTTCCCCACCCAGCGTCTCAACCGACGCCGGGATATTCTCCTCTGCCGTTGAAGCAACGCCCGTTTCCTCTTCTCCTTGATCCGGCTTTCCAAGGGATGGGAATACCGTGCCGCCGCCGTGCCGGGTTCGGGAGAATAGGCAAACACCCCTGCATGGTCAAACTGGGCGACTTCCAGGAACTCGAAGAGCTCTCGAAACTCCTCTTCGGTCTCCCCCGGAAATCCCACCATGAGGGACGTTCTGAGGGAAATGTGGGGGACCTTCGAACGAATGCGCCGGATGAGACTCAGGGGGTCCTCGGCAGTTCTTCTCCCCATCCGTTCGAGGACCCCGGCGGAACAGTGTTGAATCGGCACGTCCAGGTAAGGAACCGTTTTGCGAGACTGAGCCATCCAATCCAACAAATCATCCGTCACTCCGTCCGGGTAGGCGTACAGGAGGCGGATCCACTCGATCCCCTGCACCTTCTCCAAGGCATCGAGGAGCGGCACCAGCCGGGCGGTCCCTCCCTGATCTGTGCAGTAGGCCGTCGTGTCTTGGTCAATCAAGTTGATTTCCTTGACTCCTTCGTCCGCCAACCGGGCAGCCTCCGCCACCAGGTCCGAGATCCCGCGGCTGCGATAACGCCCCCTGAGGTGAGGAATGATGCAAAACGAGCATGAATGGTTGCAGCCCTCGGCGATCTTCAGGTAGGCGGTGTGGGGTGGGGTCGCCCGTATCCGGGGCGAATCGGAGCCCAGGAGGTGTCGAGGCGTGGAAATCCAGACTCGAAGCCCGTTCCCCCGTTGCCGCTCGGCCAAAATGTCACCCAATCGGTGATAGTGGGAGGTTCCCAGGAACAGGTCCACCTCGGGAAGAAGCTCTGCCAGCTTTTTCCCATAGCGCTGGACCACGCATCCGGTTGCCACCAGGCATTCACAGGAACCGGCCGATCTGAATTTCGCCGCCTCCAGAATGGATTGAACGGCTTCTTCCACGGCGCTCTGCAGAAAACCGCACGTATTCACCACGATAATCGATGCCTCGGCCGGATCTTCGGTCATGGCATAGCCCGAACGGACCAACTGGGGGACCATGGTCTCACTGTCCACCAGGTTCTTCACACAACCCAAGCTGATAAGGGCAGCCAAGGGCTTCATCCCACCTTCTTCCTTCATATTTCCCGATCGAGGACCTGCCGTGCCTCCACGGATCACCGTGAGAAACTCGCCACCGTAAAGAGATCGATCCCGTGGAAGATCAGCAGATCCCAAGCGACCATGCCCGCCCCCAGAAGAAACCGTAGACGGAATCGCCTTTGCCCAAGACCTTCCTCCCCGATCCTTCGGCAAAGCGCAAGGAAACTACTGGTCATCACATAACATTCCACAGCGAAAGGAGGAAACCCGAGAAAACCCAGGATAGGCATCTCAAAGATTTTGAGCCGGCCCACATGGGGAATGGTGTACTGCCACTTGGTTCCCGCCCAAAAATTCCAGAACTCCCAGAGGAAACCGCATACCAACCCCGCGGCCAGGAGGAGATAGAAGGTGCGAAGAGAGCCTTCCTCCCATTGGCGGAGAAGCGACGGCGCTCCCAGACGGTAATTGATGGGCTCCAACAAGAAGACGAAGCCTCCCCAGACCAGGGGAAAGAAGTGCCGAGGCCAAATGAGAGGGAGGAGCAGAAACAGTCCCCCCACCCCCAAGAAAACCTGGTGAAACCGGGGAGACGGACCTCCCTTTGCCGGTCTCCCGGGCTCGAGAACTCGAAGGTGGTCCAGGAGGCTTTGGGTGGTGAAGATCCCGGGGATGACCGTGGCGAAGGAAACGGCATACCCGACCCACCGGGTGAAGGTGCCGGGGGGCACATTATGGTATTCCCAGTTGTTTAAGCGAAAATTCCAGGTTTCGAAGACGAGCCAAAGATTGATGGAGAAAAGGGAAAGAAGGAAGAACCTCGATGGCCGACGGAAAAGCATCGAGTCTCCCCCCCTGCGATGCAGGAGAGATTGAAAAAAGAGGATGTAGCTCCACCAAGCGAAGCAGTAATACCAGGTCCAATAGGGCTCCACCTTGCGGCTCATCTGAAGGCCGGCCCAGAGAAAAACCACCAATCCTGCGGCCATACCCGCCGTGGGCAAGAGACGCTCTGGAAACCAACGCACGACTTCCTGGCCTCCCCTGGAGGTCCTTCCGGCGGAAAGCACCCGTTCCCAAAAGTCTCACATGGCCTGCCGAAAGGGATCGAAAGGCTCGGGAAGGGTGTCCGTCTTTCCCCGGACGGGAAAATTTTTCATTGCCATTGATTTCCGATCATTTTGCGCTTAACAATATAAAGTTTAAAGTGTCTTGATTTCCCGGAGGATTCCAACCCAACAAAGGAGTGAGCGGGAATGGCAAAAGAGAGAGTCTGTCGAGGACACGCGGCGCAATCAGAAAGAAACGGGAAAACCCTCGGGCCTGCCATGTGCAAGGAAGGCAAGGGCGTCCGCAATTTCGCATGTCAGAACTACGACCTCTGCCTGGATAGAGCCGCCAAGGCCATGTGGAGCGGGTTCACCTGCAGGGACTGCGCCCATTATTACCAGAAAGAGGAAGAGGCCACCCCGTGATCCCCCGAGATTCCCCCAAGGGCCCAACGCCAACGCCGGCATAGAGCCGGAAGCTCCCAACCCTTTCGAAGACCGAAGCAAACAACCCGCGTCCGCCGCGGGTTGTTTGCTTTTTCTTGAAACCTCCATGGAATCGGAGAACCGGAATCACTGCCCCTCGACGGGCGGCGCTGGGGCCGCAGGCCGGGTCTCCGCGGGCGATACCTTGGGTTGCGCCGCTTTTGCCTTGGCCTTCTTGCGTCCTTCCTTGGGCTCAGTCATCAATTCCACGATGCACATGGGAGCGGCGTCCCCCCGCCGATACCCCACCTTCACTATACGGGTATAGCCCCCCGGCCGATTCTGATAGCGCGGCGCCAGCTCCGCAAACAGCTTGTGCACCACGCTTTTGAGCGGAATGGTCGCCAATGCCTGCCGCCTGGCATGCAGATCGCCCCGCTTCCCCAGAGTGATCATCCAATCCGCCCCGCGACGCAATTCCTTGGCCTTCTGCACCGTCGTGTAGATGCGCTCATGCTGGAGCAAGGAAGTCACCATGTTTCGGAACATGGCGGATCGGTGGCTCGTTGTTCGATTGAGTTTT
>JARKQW010000220.1 GCA_029974695.1 Syntrophobacteraceae bacterium
GCCAGTGGTGAAGGGTGAAAGAGAGCTCTTGCGGAGGCCAGTCTTCGGGAGCTTTTTTGGTGGCGCTTGAATTCCCGAGTGCGAATGCCTCGAAAGCCGACCTTACCAAAGAAAGCTCCCCCCGGCTCGGGGGCCGTCACCCGTCGTCCAGCCCCATGACTCCGCGCCGCCCGTGGCATTTCGCCAAAGCTTTCGAAGGAAAATCCGTCGATCCGGGGAAGCGATCGGGGGTCCTTAACAGGAGCTGCGGACCCGAGGGAAGGCATGGTACGATATTATTGCCCGGGGTGCTGGAAGGATTCTCAAGAAGACTTTCGGAAATGCCCGTCTTGTGGACTCGACATTCACCGATTCTGGGATTCCAAGGACTACGCGGAAAAACTTATCGTTTCCCTCCGTCACCCCGAACCGACCACGCCGATACGCGCCGCCCGGCTCCTGGGAAGGCTGAAAGACCCACGGGCCGTACCCGCCCTCATCAAACTCGTCCGGGATCGGAAGGATCTGTTTGTGGCGGGGGCCGCCATTGGTGCTTTGGGGGAGATCGGGACGACGGAAGCCGTGGCTTTCCTGGAAAGCCTTCTTCAATCTTCTGACGGGAGAATTCGAGACCTGGCGCGGAAAGCTTTGGGGCCTCTCAAGACCCGCCGGGCCCCGGATTCTTCGCATCCACACGGAAAGGATTCAACATGAAGGAAAGAATTGCCGACATTCGAGCCTTGGAGATCCTGGATTCCCGAGGCAATCCGACGGTCCGGGTAATCCTCCGCTTGGACAACGGCATGAAAGCCGTCGCCTCGGTGCCTTCCGGGGCGTCCACGGGAGAGCACGAAGCGGTTGAACTGCGGGACGGCAACCCGGCCCGTTACGGCGGGAAAGGGGTTCTCAAGGCCGTGGAGAACGTCAACCAGGTGATCGCCCCCCTGATTGTGGGGATGGAGCCCATTCGGCAGGTCGAAATCGACCGGATCATGATGGAGGCGGACGGAACTCCGAACAAGGGCAAACTGGGAGCCAATGCCATCCTGGGAGTCTCCATGGCCGTAGCTCGTGCTGCTGCTGAGGCCTGCGGCCTCCCACTTTACCAGTATCTTCAGGGTCCCGGACCGGCAAGGCTCCCCGTCCCCATGATGAACATCCTGAACGGAGGCAAGCACGCCAACAACAGCGTCGACTTCCAGGAATTCATGGTGATGCCCTTGGGCGCTCCCAGCTTCGCCGAGGCCCTGCGCTATGGAGCGGAAACCTTCCATGCCCTCGGGCGAATCCTGAAACAGAAAGGATACGCCACGGGGGTGGGAGACGAAGGGGGGTACGCACCCGACCTCCGGAGCAATGAAGAGGCTTGTGAGCTCATCTTGGAAGCCGTCGCCGCCGCCGGGTACGAACCCGGAAAAGACATCGCCATCGCCCTCGACCCCGCTGCCAGTTCATTTTTCGAGAACGGCTTTTATGAACTGAATAAGTCCGGGCTTGGCCGGATGACCAGTTCCCAGTTGACCGACCTCTACCGGACATGGGTCGACAAGTATCCCATCGTCTCCATCGAGGACGGCCTGGATGAAAATGACTGGAGCGGCTTTCAGGAACACACGGCCGCCTTGGGGACAAGGGTCCAGATTGTCGGGGACGACATCTACGTGACCAACAGCCGGTTCATCGAGCGAGGGATCCGGGAAAAAACCACCAACGCCGTCCTCATCAAGCTGAACCAAATCGGTACCGTAACCGAAACCATCGAGGCCGTTCACCTTTGCCGTAAGGCGGGATGGGGCTTTGTCATTTCTCACCGTTCCGGGGAAACCGAAGACACTTTCTTATCCGACTTCGCGGTGGCCATGGGAGGGGCCCAGCTCAAGACGGGATCCGCCTGCCGCAGCGAGCGGATCGCCAAGTATAACCGGCTCCTCGAGATCGAGGCAGAACTGGGTCGGGCAGCCGTCTTCCGAAGTCCCCTCTAAGAGGATGGATTTTCCCTCCGAATCCCGTCCGCCTTATCCAGCCGGGATGGGTCGAGGGAGGCCCGGCAAGGACAAAATGGGACCCTTCGCCGTCACGAGGAAACAGGAGCCCGATCTGGGCCCAACCGGCCGTACCCGCCCCAATTCCGGGGCGGACAGGGCCCAACCCTTACTCGAGGTTCACAATCTTTGGTGCGGGTATGGCCGTCACACGGCTTTGAAAGGGATCAGCTTCCGGGTCGCCCCGGGAGAGATCATTGGGGTGTTGGGACCGAACGGGGCGGGCAAGAGCACTTTGCTCCTGGCTGCGGGAGGAATCCTTCCCCAACGGAGCGGGGAAATCCGGCTTCTCGGTTCCCCATTGTCGCAATGGAAACCAAAGGAAAGAGCCCGGCGCATGGCTGCCCTCAACCAGGACTGCGACGTTCGCCTGCCGTTTACATGCGGGGAGGTCGTCCTTATGGGGCGCTATCCGCACCAGGAATTCTTTCGCACAAACGGGATCCGGGATGCGACCGCCGTCCAGTGGGCCCTGGACCACACGGACACCACGGAGCTTGCCGACCGGCTTATCACTGAGGTGAGCGGCGGCGAGAGACAGTCGGTAATCATGGCCCGGGCCCTGGCCCAGCAAGCACCCCTACTGCTGTTGGACGAAGCCACCTCGGCCATGGACATCCACAGGAAATTGAAAATATTTCAGGGACTCGAACGACTGAACCGAGAAGAGAACCTGACCATCCTTGCGGCCCTCCATGATGTCAACCTGGCAGCCCTTTTCTGCCGCCAGCTGATCATGCTCAAGAACGGCGAAATCCTCGCGGACGGGGAAACCCGGTCCGTGCTCCGCCCCGAGATCCTCGAGAATGTCTACGGCACTCCGGCGGTCATCCAGGAAATCAAGGAGATCGAACGACTCCAGGTTTTTTTTCTTCCGTCAGGGGAGACCTCGAAGGGCAACGGAGACGGTTGAGGTTTCACGACATGGGTGCGACATCCCTTGTGCAAAAAGTGGAATCAGTGCGTCAAGCGGCCGACGTTCCCATGAAAGCGGCAATGGAGGAGAAGCTTGCCGACTTGGAGGAGTACCGTCGGATCAAGCACGCCATAGCCGAAGAGATTCGTTCTTTGGGCGAATTCCATCGCGAAGGAGGCAGCCGCGCCCTGGCCATGGAATGCCGGGAACTCATGGAGAGGCTCGCGGAAGACCGATTCAACCTGGCGGTGGTGGGGCAATTCAAACGGGGAAAGAGCTCCATCATGAACGCCTTGATTGGAAGGGACCTTTTGCCCACCGGCGTCTTGCCGTTGACTTCCGTAATCGTCAACGTCCGTCACGGTCCCCAGGAAAGGCTGGTCATCCGGCGTGGGAACGGTCTCTATCCTGAGAGTTTCCCCATTTCGAACCTTTTCGAATACGCCACGGAAAAGGGCAATCCCGGCAACACCAAGGGAGTTGTTCGGGCCCATGTCGAGACACCCGCAGAATTCCTTCGCCCGGGCCTGGACTTTGTGGACACACCCGGCATCGGTTCCGCGACGGATGCCAATACCGAAGCCGCCCGCCGTTTCCTCCCCCATTGCGATGCGGCGATCTTTGTCACTGCCGTGGATACCCCCCTCACAAGGATGGAACTCGATTTTCTGGGTACCGTTTTAGGTTACGTCGGCAAGATTTTTTTTGTGGTCAACAAGACGGACCTGGTAAACAAGGCGGAATTGGACGAAATCCTTCAATATATCCGAGAGGTTCTTTCCCGGGAGATGCAGCTTGGCCCGATTCGGCTCTTTCCGGTCTCCAGCAAACTGGCCATGGAAGCGAGTATCCGGCAGGATACCGCCGGGTATGCCCTGAGTGGAATGGCGGATTTGAAGAGTCACCTGGCAAGGTTTCTTGCTTACGAGAGGAAAAGCACTTTTCTGGCCGCCATGGCGGACCGGGCACTCCGCCTCGCATCCGGAGCCGAGACGGCGGCCCGGCTTGCAGAATTTGCCTCCAGGGGATCCGTGGAAGGCATTGCGGCAATTCGGAGGGAACTCGAGGCCCGGTTGGGGCAGTTGCGGGAAGAGCGCACCGATCTCGAAACGGTGAGCCGCAGACAACTGACCGCCTGGTTGACGGAGCGCCTGGTCGCTCCGTTACAGGGGTTCTTCCAGTCAAAGGAAGACGAGTTGTTTCGTGAAATGAAACAACTCCTGGAGCGTCATCCCCGGCAAGGTCGCCGCAAGGTCCTGGAGAGGGTGGTTCGTTATTCCAAGCTCCGCCTGGCCTGTGACCTGGACGGGTGGATGGCGGAGTCCCTGGAACATCTCAAGCCCGACTTCTCGGCAAAACTGCAGCAGATCGCGTCGACACTGGAACTGCACCTGGGGCGAATCCCTCGGGTTGCCGCAGAGGTCCTCGGGTTGGACCGCGTCGAGATGCCCGAGGTGGGGCCCACGTTCCGGGATCCTCACCTCGGGAATTTGGCTCCCTTGGGTCCCCTCCGCTTCGACTGGCCCCGTCACTTGCCCGTCCCCCTGGGGTTTCTGCCTGTAGTCGCCGCCGGAAGAAGCACGCAGGAGACAGGGAAGGCACAAATCCGGCAGCTGTTTGCCGTCTGTAGCGACACCGTTACCCGAGAGGCGACCCGATACGTGGGGGAAGTCTTGGCCCCCCTGTTTTCCCGCGCGGAAGATTGCGCCACCCGCGCAGGGGAGGCGATCCTTCAAGTCCTGGACAAAGGCGGTCCCTCCGTTTTCGACCGGCGGGGGACCGGTTGCCCCCTGCCCACCGCAAGGCTCGCTGAGATCGAAGAACGTCTTTGCACCATTCGGGAGGCCATCCATACAGGACCAGACCTATCCCGGGAGATACCGACCCCCTCTTCAGCCCACCTCAAGGAACCAGGGCCGGTCGCCCCGGAGCCTCCGGGGATCGACACGGATATCGAGAAGGACCTGGGCACCCGGGGATGCCCGGTTTGCGCCCGGCTGGGCAAGAGCGCCCTTGCGTTTCTGGCAAAATGGCAATACGCCCTTGCCCACGAGAAGGACACCCAACTGGCATTTGCCCGGGAGACGGGATTTTGCCCGCTCCATTCGTGGCATTTGGCATCCGTGTCCTCGCCCCTGGGACTTTGCCTGGGCTATCCGAGACTTCTCGAGCGCCTGGAGGGAGAATTGTCTCGATTGTCGAGCTCGGCTTTCGGTGCGGATGAACTTTCGAGTCTGGTCAAGGACTCCCGGGACTGCCGAGTATGTCGGCTTCTACAGGATGTTGAAAGGACCTACCTGGCCGATCTCGCCCACTTTCTCGAAGAACCGCGGGGGCAACAGGTCTACGCACAATCCCATGGGCTTTGCCTCCGCCATCTAGCCGCTCTCACCCGTATTTTGCCTTCCAAACCGCTGAGACAATTCCTTGCCGCTCAGGCCGCAAGAAAATATGCGCGCTTGGCCGAAGACATGAGGAACTTCGCCATGAAACGAGATGCCCTTCGCAAAGATCTCTTGAACCGGGATGAGAGGGACGCGCATCATCGAGCCCTGATTCACATCGCCGGGGCAAAGCACCTGTGGTTGCCCCAGGAGGCGGACCCCGAGATATGATCCGCACCCCCCGCAGAATCGGGGGTTCTTCCCGATTTGTCCGGAGGTTGTGACTCTATGCGGTTAAACGACAACCAGGAACGCCACCTGCTGAACACCCTGGAACACGTGGACAAACTCCTATGCGACGTGGAGCGGATCCCCTCCGACCATGGCGACTCTCGCCTTTTTCCCGAGTACCTCCGGGACCTCTCACCCCGGGAACACGCTCGGTTGTCGGAGGGCATTCGGCGGTTCCGGGCGAAGGTGGCCCGCCTACTCCAGGCGCACGACCTCGAGATCGCTCCCCCCCGGATCTCCGCCCGAAAAGCCGTGATGACCGCCCTTCTCTTCGCCGACATGGCCCTCGAAGAACTGTCGCCTCGCAGAATGCGGGACTACGGACCGATATCGTCCCAGGAGACCTCGATGGAACTGGAGGAGGTCGTGGATGCTCTACGGGTCGCGATTCGAGAGATAAGAGACGAACTGCTCCCCGGCTCGGTGTAGGGTCCCCGTGAACAACACCCCGGCAACAACGGCATAGGAGGCGGCTGACAATGGCAAACGAGAAATCAACCCAGGTTTCCTCATCCTTGACATGGCGCCCGGAAAGCGGGAGGGAACCGTTTGTTTACCAGGCCAAGACCCCCGGGGAACTCTTCGGGGTTCATGCCGGCCTCATGGAAAAGACACTCTCCCCCGAGGAGAACCTCCTGTACCTCTTGTACTCTCCCATGTACGAAGCCCAAGGGGGGCACTTCGGAATCCGGGCCTTTCCGGCCTCCCATGCCCTGGCCGTGACGAATCGTCGGCTGGTCGTCACCTCCAATCGCCATCTGAAAGCTGTCGCCCCCGAAGTGCACTCCATCCCCCACGGATCCGTCCTCACCTTGGAAATCGGCAGTGCATTGCTCATGGGTTGGCTCTCCATCCGGTTCGTTTCCGAAACCGGACCCGGTTGCGTCACACTGATTTTCAACGCCGCCGGCGGATGGGAACATTTCCATGCGGCCGTGCGAACCTACCGCCGGGCGTCCGGGTGCGACCGTGTCGCCCAAGGGGGAGAGACGGTGCCGTGGTGGCAAGTCCAGGCGAGGACCCCTCCCGCACTGGCAAGAAGCCTACGCCTCCTTGTTCCGGAGACGGAACCTTGTCTGGGTTGGATCGGTTCTTCCGAAATGTGGGGGATTCGAAAGAGAGGTTGGAAAAAGATTTCCTATTGCTTGAGGACGAACGGGATCCTGGTGGCGGGAAGCCACGGCCTCGTCTACATCCATGAAGAGCCCCCGTTGAGACGGGAATTGACGAATTTTGCCTTCAACGCCTTGTGTATTCCTCTTGAAGCCTTACAGTCCGCCGACTTGGTTGAGAACCTGGAATCAGGAAATCGTCTGCTGTGCTTAGAATTTCAGTTGGGCCGAGGTTCCCACGAAACCTGCGTGCAGGCATTTCTGGACGAATCCGACATGGAAAGCGGCAAGAGGCTCTCCTGCGTCTT
>JARKQW010000238.1 GCA_029974695.1 Syntrophobacteraceae bacterium
GAAGGGGTACTGTCCCGTCCACCAAGGCTTGAGTGCCCGCCGGGTCGAGGAGCGCAAGGCCCAGTATCCCCAGGCCGTGTTTCTGGCCCACCCCGAGTGCCGCCCCGAGGTCATCGACCTGGCGGACAAGGTGGTGAGTACTTCGGGGATGCTGCGCTGCGTTCGAGAAAACCCGGGCAGGTCCTACATTATCGGAACGGAAACCGGAATCCTCTATCCCATGAGGAAACAGAACCCGAATACGGAGATTCACGCCGCATCCGACAACATGGTCTGCCCCAACATGAAGAAGACAGCCCCGGAGGATGTCTTGAGAGCCCTGGAAACCCTGGAGCCCAGGATCGTCGTGCCCGAGGAGATTCGCATCCGGGCCCTCAAGGCGGTGGAGCGGATGCTGGCTACGGGGTAGGGGCGACCGGATCCGGCAAAGGATACCCTCGCCGGGCACCACCGGGACAGGAAAACCTTGCCCCCATCGGCACGGGGGCCTCATATCGGAATCACGGGATCGAGTCCATGAAGCCTTCCTCCCTCGGCCTCAAACCGCGCGTTGCCGTGACCATGGGAGATCCGTGCGGAATCGGGCCGGAGATCCTGGTGAAGGTATTGGCCTCTTCGGACGTCCGGGATATTTGCACACCCGTTGTCGTGGGGGACCCCGGGGCCCTTCGGCAGGCCATGGCCCTCACGGGAATTCGCCTGGATCTTCGGGTGATCGGGGAAATCTCCGTCCTCGATGCTCCGGAAAGCCCCGGACAGGGGATCGTCCTCTGTCCCCGGGAACTCTCCGGCGCGGACATCCGTTATCGAAATCCTTCCCGGGCCACCTGCGAGGCCGTGGTCCTTTACATCGAGACCGCCGTTCGTGCCGCCATGACCGGGGCCGTTCGGGCCGTTTGCACGTGTCCCATCCACAAGGCCCATTTACATCGGCACGGTTTTCCATTTCCGGGGCACACGGAGTATCTCCGGGATCTGACCCGCGCCGAGCACGCCGTCATGATGCTGGCAGGCCCAAAGCTGCGTGTGTCCTTGGTGACGGTGCACCAGGCCATCGCCGAGGTACCCCGGGTCCTCACCCGGGAACGCATCGCCGAAGTCATTCGCGTAACGGGCGAGGCCCTCGTCCGGGATTTTGGAATCGAGTCTCCCCGGATTGCGGTAGCGGGATTGAACCCCCACGCGGGAGAGGAAGGAGCGTTTGGACGGGAGGAAAGCGAACTCATCCAACCGGCCCTCGAAGACGCAAGATCGCCCCACTGGGAAGTGTTCGGGCCCTATCCCTCCGACACGGTCTTCCTTCGAGGCCACCGGGGAGAATTCGACGCGGTTGTGGCCATGTATCACGACCAGGGGCTCATTCCCATCAAGCTCGTCCATTTTCACGATGCCGTCAACGTCACCCTGGGTCTTCCCATCATTCGGACTTCGGTGGATCACGGAACGGCCTACGACCTTGCCGGAAGGGGGATCGCCGATGAGGGAAGTCTCCGGTCGGCCATTGAACTTGCGGTTTTCATGGCTCGTAACCGGTTGTCCTCCCCCGTTTCCCGAGCCGGAACCGCCGGACCGTTCTCGGGATAACGGAAGGCCATGGATAGGATCGTCATCAAGGGAGCCCGGCAGCACAACCTGAAAAACGTCGACCTCTCCCTTCCCCGGGATCGTCTCATCGTGATCACGGGCGTGAGCGGGTCCGGCAAGTCGTCCCTGGCCTTCGACACCCTTTTTGCCGAGGGACAAAGACGATACCTCGAAGCCCTCAGTCTCCACAGTCGCTACGCCGTCCCCCACCTGGACGCACCGGAAGTCGATGAAATCCAGGGGCTCAGCCCGGCCATCGCCGTCGACCAGCGCAGTATTGTGCGATCACCCCGATCCACCGTGGGCACCCTTACCGAGATCTCGGATTTCCTTCGCCTGCTGTATGCGCGGCTGGGGACTCTTCACTGCCCCGTTTGTCGGCTGGAAGTCCGCGCCCTCTCCATCCCGGAGATGGTCGGGGAAATCTTCCGTGCATGGCCCCTGGGAAGTCGCCTGCTGATCTTGGCCCCATTGGGCCTCGTAAAGGAAAGGGAGGTCCCCGGCATCCTTAGAAAGTTGAAACGCGAGGGTTTTGCCAGGGTGCGAATCGACGGACAAGTCCTGGATCTCGATCCGCTTCCCCGTTTTCCGCGCAGTCTCGTTTATCGGGTGGAGGTGGTGGTCGATCGACTCATCCTGGATTCGTCGAAGTTGCAGCGGTTTCGGGATTCCATGGAACTGGCGGCCAAGATGGGCGGACAGCAAGTCAGGGTGTACCGTCCGGATGGGGAGGAGAAGACGTTCAGTGAGACGGCTCGATGCACCTCCTGCGGCGGTACGTTTCCGGAATTGACCCCCGGTTTGTTTTCCACCCAACATCCGGCAGGTGCCTGTGCCGCCTGCAAAGGGCTGGGGGCGGTGTGCGGGGAGCAGAGGCCCAAGGGCCGGGCGCCCCGGGACGACACCTCGGAGGGCGAGTCGGGGGAAGATCCCATGGACCTCGAGGATGGTCCCGGCATCCCGTGTCCCCAATGCCGGGGAAGCGGTCTTGGGTTGATCTCTCGCTCGGTAAAACTGGGGGGCCTCGCCATCCACCAGGTTTCGGAAATGGGACTGGAAGACCTCGACCGGTGGCTTTCGAGCCTCGATCTTTCTTCCTCCCGGTCCGTCATCGCCGAGCGTCCCCTCAAGGAAATTCGTGCCCGCCTCCGGACCCTGAAGGAACTGGGCATGGGTTATCTGAAGCTGAACCGAACCGCCCGGAGCCTTTCCGGGGGGGAAGCCCAACGGGTTCGCCTCACCCAACAGCTGGGAACCCCCCTGTCCGGAGTCCTGTATGTATTGGACGAACCAAGCGTCGGGGTCCATCCCCGGGACCATGAACGTCTCATGCGCATTCTCTTTCGGCTGCGGGACGAAGGAAACACGGTGGTTGTCGTGGAACACGATCGGGAAACGATCCTCGGGGCGGATCACGTGGTCGACCTAGGCCCCGGGGCGGGACTTCTCGGGGGAGAGATACTCTTTTCGGGACCTCCCCAAGACCTGATGAGGCAGCCTAATTCCCTGACGGGTCAATACCTTTCCGGAAGAAAGACCATCCCCGTTCCCACCCGTCGCCGGAAGCCCCGCAAGGGTTTTCTGAGGATCGTCGGGGCGACGGGTCACAATCTAAAGGGTATTACCGTGGAGTTTCCCCTGGGCTGTCTCACCTGCGTCACTGGGGTCTCCGGGTCCGGCAAGAGCACCCTCGTCTTCGATACCCTGTATGCCGCCCTGGCAAGGCAGCTGTTTGCGAGCAAGAACCCGGGGGCCCCGCTGGAAAGACTCGAAGGGTGGGAGAAGATTCAACGGGTCGTTCTCATCGACCAGCTCCCCATCGGAAGGAATCCTCGTTCCACTCCCGCCACTTATACCGGTGTGTTTGCCCCCATTCGCGAGATTTTCTCGCAGCTTCCCGAGGCCAGGGTGAGGGGCTACGGACCCAGCCGCTTTTCTTTCAACGTCAAGGGTGGGCGCTGCGAAGGGTGCAAGGGTGAGGGGACCCGCATCGTGGACATGTTTTTTCTGCCGGATGTTTCCGTCACCTGTCCCCTGTGCGGGGGAAGCCGGTACCGGGACGAGACCCTGGAGGTGAAGTTCAAGGGGAAATCCATTGCGGAAGTGCTCCAGATGACGGTGTACGAAGCCTCGAATCATTTCGAGAACTTCCCGTCGGTGCGGCACAAATTGGAGGTGATTCAGGAGGTGGGATTGGGGTATCTGCGCCTGGGGCAATCGGCCACCACTTTGTCCGGCGGGGAGGCCCAACGGGTGAAGATTGCGGCGGAACTGGGCCGGAAATCGGCGGTCGACGCCCTATATCTCCTGGACGAGCCCACCACGGGGCTCCACCTGGACGACATCCGAAGACTGCTCCACATGCTCCAGAAGCTGGTGGATCTCGGGCATACCGCCATACTGATCGAGCACCATCCGGATGTTGTGAAGACGGCGGACTACGTGGTTGATTTGGGTCCCGAAGGGGGGCAGCAGGGAGGGAACGTAGTCGCCCAAGGAACTCCCGAGGAGGTCGCGCAAGTGGAGTCTTCTCACACGGCCCGCTATTTGAGACCTCTGTTGGGCGGGAGGGAACGATAGCCCCCCTCGGGTCCTTCCCCGGAGCTGATCAGACGCCCAGGGACAGGTGATAGGCAATGGCGTCCAGCTTGATGGTGAAGTCCACGTTCTCGACGTGGCAGCAGTCGGGCACCTGGATCTGCACGGGGGCGAAATTCAGGATCCCGTTGATCCCGGCCAGCACCAGTTGGTTGGCCACACTCTGGGCCGCGTTGGCCGGGGAGGCGATGATTCCTATGTGTACCTCCCGTTCTTTGATCACCTCTTCGCATTCGTCGATGTGATTGATGATCAGACCGTTGGGAAGCCTTTTCCCGACCTTGTGGACATCCACGTCGAAGGCGGCCGTGAAAAGGTATCCGTGCTTGGTGAAGTTTCCATGTCGTATGAGGGCCGAACCCAGGTTCCCCAGACCGACCATGGCGAGATTCCAGGGACGGTTCAGCCCCAGGATCTCTCGGATTTGATTGACCAGATCGTTGACTCGGTAACCGACTCCCCGAACGCCAAATTCTCCGAAATACGCCAGGTCCTTTCGAATCTGAGCGGGATTGACGCCGCATTGCTTGGCAAGGCGCTCTGAGGAAATTACGTCCACTTCATCTTCCAGTAGTTCTTGCAGGGTACGCATGTAGATGGAGAGCCGATTGATCGTAGCCATTGGGATTTTGGCAAATTTCATCCTCAGACCTCGACAACGTTTTCACCGGAACGGCAGGGGAGATGTTGCATTTTCCGGCAAAAACGGGCTAACTATGTGATAAGATTCACATTATTCCCCAAAAAAATAGGCCTGGTGAAGACCTCGCCTGCGGACCGGGAACCAAGCCCGGGGAATCTGTCCCCGGGCTTGGGTGTTCCCGTCCAAACTGCGCGGGGGTCCTACTTGGCCAGACCCACAAACGTCTGAATCAGCTTGGCTACAGGATTTGCGTAAATCAGGATCAGTGAGACGACCAGGGCGTAAATCGAGAGGGACTCGATCATGGCCAAACCGATCAACATCGTCACCGTAACCTTTCCAGAAGCGTCGGGGTTGCGCGCGATCCCTTCGACTGCGCCCTTCACCGCCATTCCCTGGCCGATGCCGCATCCAAAAGCCGCAATGGCGATACCCAGCCCGGCGGCCACCGCCGAATAGACGAAGAACCGAAGTCCTTCGGCCTTGTCCGAAGCGCCTGCATCTGCGGCAAGAGCCAGCGTGGTAAGACCCAGTACAAACAGCGTCGTGAACAACCCTACCTTCTTCGTCATAACCCGACCTCCTTTGTATGTGTGGAACATTGAAAATGGTTGAGTGGGAAAATATGTGAAGCGGCCTTTCCTCCAACCCCGTACCGCCGGTCTAATGGGCGTGTTCGATGGCTCCCGCAAAATACATCATGGAGAGCAGGCAGAAGATGAACGCCTGAATGAACCCGGTAAAGAGACCCAGCAACATCATGGGCAGGGGGGCGAGGTACATGCCTGCCAGGAAGAACAGAATCGCCAACACCAGTTCTTCGCCGAAGATGTTTCCAAAAAGACGGATGGACAGGCTCAGTACCCGGGCCAGGTGCCCGATGATTTCGATGGGCATGATCAGGGGGGTCAGCCACCAGACCGGCCCCATGAAATGCTTGATGTATTTGACTCCATGGAATTTCACCCCGATGACGTGGGTGAAGATCACCACGATCAGGGCCATGGCTGCCGTCGTGTTGATGTTGGCGGTGGGGGAGAAAAACCCCGGAATCATCCCCAGGTAATTGCTGAGAAGGATGAACATGCCCAGGGTGGCAATGAGGGGAAAGACAAAGCGGCCCTCCTCGCCGGTCACCCCGATCATGAAATCTTCGATCCCCGTAATCACCACCTCAAAGAAATTCTGGCCCTTTTCCGGGACCATCTTCAGGGTGCCCGCAGCCATCTTGCCCAGAATCAGCAACAGGATCATCACGACCCAGGCATAAGTGACGTGGGGTTGAAGCAGGAAATCCATCAAGCTCTTCGCTTCATCAGGTCCCACCAGATGAAACCCCAGTTTTTCCAAGATCAGATTTAAAAACAGAATTGGGTGTTCCATAGGTTACTCGTCCCCCCTCTTGAGCATCATCGCCAAAAATTCCCTTCCTCCAACCAACACAATACTGAGCATGACCACCGACAATCCCACCAGCAGGGGGATCGGTTTCGACCAGCCGTAGACCATGACCAGGAAGACCACCAGCATGGTTCCAAGGAAGCGCAGGTAGTAGGAAACGAACAGCCCCCCCTTGGTCGGCAGGCGCCCGGGTCTCAGAAACGCCCTCTGGAGCTGCCATTTGAGGACCCGGAAGCTGAGGGTTGCAATGATGCCCCCCGTCAAAACCGCCAGGGCGACCTCCTTGGAGTACAACCCCCATGCAATCAAAGGAAGGGACACAAGCAAAGCCGCGTTTGTCCCTTCAATGCGCCGTAAAAGCCTCTTCTCCAGCTGCCCGTTTTTCACAAAACGTCTCTGGTCCGCCTATTCGTCTTGTTGTTGCTTCTTGGCAAAACGGTAGTAATTAAGAAATCCTGCGGCGACTCCAAAGATCATAAAGACGAGCGCAAGCCACGGGAAAGTTCCCAGCCAGGAATCCAGCCACACGCCCATGGCCAGGCCGATGAAGACGGATAAAGCCACCTGGAACCCCAGGGTGCTGGCCATGGCCAGCTGGCGCAAGTATTTCCGGGTCTCATTTTTCATGGGGCAACTTCGTGTAAATGTTCACAGAGTTCCTAGCACAGGGGCCGAACCGAGTCAATGCTTTTTTTCTCGACTCAGGCCCCAAAAACCTCGCGAACCCGCATAAATGCAGGGCCTGCCGCCTCTATTGTGCAATCAAGGTCCTTTTTCTCGTGGGCCAGGCTCACGAAGAAGGCCTCGAACTGGGAAGGAGCCAGATAGATTCCCCGCTTCAGCATTTCCCGGAAAAAAACCCCGTAAGCTCGAGTATTTGCCTGGAGGGCCGTCTCCAGGTCCACCACCGGCCCCTGGGTGAAAAAGCCGCTCCCCAGGGATTCCAGGACATTCATGGTTACGGGGACCCCGGAGTCGTTGGCGGCGGCCTCGAGGCCCGAGGTCAGATACGCGGTCTTCTCTGCCAGCTCTTCGTAGACTCCCGGTCGGCTCAAAACCTCTAGGGTGGCCAGCCCGGCACTCATGGCCAAGGGGTTTCCCGAAAGGGTCCCCGCCTGGTAGACGTCCCCTGCGGGAGCCATTTTCTGCATGATCTCCCGCCTCCCGCCGTAAGCCCCTACGGGCAATCCCCCTCCGATGATTTTTCCCAGGCAGGTGAGGTCGGGCATGATGCCGTATCGCTCCTGGGCCCCGCCGGGCCCCAATCGGAATCCCGTGATGACTTCATCGAAGATGAGGAGCGCTCCGTGCTCGTCGCAGACCTTCCGTAACCCCGGGAGGAAATCCGCATGAGGCAACACCACTCCCATATTAGCGGCAACCGGCTCCACAATGACGGCCGCCACCTGGTTTCCTATGCGCGCCATCGCCTGGTGCAGGTCCTCGAGACGGTTGTAGGGCAAGGAAAGGGTATGCTGTACGATCTCTTCCGGAATGCCGGGACTGCCGGGAATCCCCAAGGTCATCACCCCCGATCCCGACTGGACCAGCAGACTGTCCCCGTGACCGTGATAGCAGCCGTTGAACTTGATGATCTTCTTTCGACCGGTGAAGCCTCGGGCCAGCCGAACGGCACTCATGGTGGCCTCGGTTCCCGAATTGACCATTCGCACCATTTCCATGCTGGGCACCATTTCCACAATTTTGCGGGCCATTTCGATTTCCAGTCGGGTGGGAATGCCGTAGGACGTGCCGTTCTCCACGGCCTTGCGGACGGCCTCGACCACCAGGGGGTGGGCATGGCCCAAAATCAGCGGCCCCCAGGACCCGACATAATCGATGTACTCATTGCCGTCTTCATCCCAGAGACGGCACCCCCGGCCCTTGCGGACGAAGATCGGATGGGTCCCCACGGCCCGTGCGGACCGCACCGGGCTGTTCACCCCTCCGGGTATCCACTTTTGAGCTTCTTCATAGAACTCCTCGGAACGATTCCATCCCATGGCTTCATCCTCTCTAGGGTCGGACTCGCGCGTAGGCCCGAAGCTCCTGCCGGGCCGTTGCGGCATCGATGAACATTTCAGGGTCTTGGGTCGCCCGAGCCGGGAGCAGGGGGAAAGGAACGGAGCCTCGTCTGCCTGGGCGCACCAACCATGCCCTCAGGATTCGATGGGAGTGATCTCGTACTGCTCCAGGTGGACCGTCGCATCCCCTTTGACAACGATCCGCGCATGGAGGGTTTCCTCGAGCCGCTCCAATTGTGCGCTCTCTTCGTCACAGAAACGTGCGGCCACTTGGGGATGAACGGTCACAAGAATGCTTTTTCCAAAGAAATCGGGACGTTCTCTTTCCAGTTCTCTCAGGATCTCGTAGCAGACCGTCTGGGTAGACTTGAGATGTCCCTCCCCCTCACAGTAGAAGCACGGTTCGCAAAGAGTGCGCCCGATGTTTTCCTTGGTGCGTTTTCGAGTCATCTCGATAAGCCCCAGCTCCGACATGTGGAGGATGTTGGTCTTGCTCTTGTCTTTTCGCACCGCCTCTCTGAGGGCGTTGAACACTTTCTCCCGGTTGGCTTCCTTTTCCATGTCGATGAAATCGATGATGATGATACCCCCGATATTGCGCAATCGCAGCTGATACGCGATCTCCTTCACCGCTTCGAGGTTGGTCTTGAGGATCGTCTCTTCGAGATTCCTCTTGCCCACATATCGACCGGTGTTCACGTCGATGGCCGTGAGGGCCTCGGTGATTTCGATGACGATGTATCCCCCCGACTTGAGCCATATCTTCCGGCTCAGGGCCCTCTGCACCTCCATCTCGATGCCGTAGCAGTCGAAGATGGGCTCTTCTCCCTGGTAAAGCTCCACGGAGCTCTTGAGGGAAGGCATGAAGGTCTCGATGAAGCTGACCACCCTGCGATACTCGGCCTCGGAATCGATGATCAGTCGGTCGACCTCCTTGGTGAAAAGATCCCTTACGGCGCGCAACGTTACGTCCAGTTCCTGGTAGACCAGGGATGGCACGGATGCGTGTTCGGAGCGGCGCTGCACGTTTTGCCAGAGCTTCAGGAGGAAATCCATTTCCGCCTGGAGCTTTTCAGGCTCGGAGCCGTCGGCGGCGGTTCGGACGATGAAGCCGCAACGAGGGGGACGAATGGAACACATGAGCTCCCTTAGCCGTTTGCGTTCCTTCTCGTTTTCGATTCGCCGGGAGACTCCGATGTGATCCATGGTGGGCATCAGGACCAGGTGTCTGCCGGGAAGGGTGATGTGAGTGGTGATCCGGGCTCCCTTGTGGCCGATGGGCTCCTTGGCGACCTGCACGAGGATTTCCTGGCCTTCCTGGAGTCGATCTTCGATGGGGACGGGCTCGAAGGGGAGCACCGATTCCATGACCTCGCTCAATTCGTCGTTTTCGGGCTCCGTGGGTTCCTGAGGCTGTTCTTCCCCCGGTTCCACTCCGCAGGAATCCAGGAACAACCGGTTCATGTCTTCCAGAGGGTGGTGGACGTCGCTCACGTACAGGAAAGCGGCCTTTTCCAGGTCGATGTCCACGAAGGCAGCCTGCATGCCGGGCAACACACGAACGACCCGGCCCTTGTAGATATTGCCTGCAATGCCGCGATCGGAGCTTCTTTCCACGAAAAGCTCGGCGACCTGTCCGTTCTCGACCAGCGCCACGCGCGTCTCATAGAAGTTGGCATTAATGATGAGCTCTGCAGACATCCTCATCTCCCTTTGTATCGAGCAATTCGCTCGAGGCAATCTTGCGAATGAGACAGCCCATGAACCTCTGGGCGGGTTCCCTCAGAAGTTGCTCCAGGATGGCGGTGGGACGAAAACATACCTGCTCCCCTTCGTAAAGATCCATCTCCAAGGCCGTATCCCCCCGGGGACGCAGGTCGAGGAGAATCTCTTCCAGCTTCGCCCGGATCTCCCCCCTCTTGGTCTTCTTGACCAGGATCTCCCAAGGGTTCTTGGCCCGGGACTGACACAGGCTCCTCACCTCCCACGGGCTCAAGGGCTCCACGAGATAGGTCGCCTTCCGGGACCTGGGCCTGTCCCCCGTTCGAGGGGCCGGAGCGACCTCTTCCACCGTCAGTCCCGGCGGGAGGACACGATTCAGGTCGATTTGAACCCGTCGGGGATCCACGTGTCCCAGAAGGGTCAGGCAGGCCTCTTCCACCAGGCTTTCGAGGCCCAGGGGAAGGGCCCCCGCAAAGGAGAGCTTCAAATGGGGATGAAACCCTCGACTGTAGGCCGCAGGCAGGCCGCTCCTGCGAATGGCCCGCTGGAAGCTCCGGGCAATCTCCAGCTGCCCGTAAAACCGCATCACGCCTGTCTTGCTGTATCGAAGGAGGTAGACGACTTCCTCATCCGCCTGAGCCCCCGCATTGGATTGGGTGGAAAGAACGAGAGGTTCGGCTTCCTTCCGGAGTTCCGGCTGAACCGTTTTGTGATCGCACACTCCACAAGAACTGCATCGGCCCCGGCGGCAGTCGGGAGTATACTCTCCCTTGCCTGCCCGCAGGGATTCCTCCCACAGAAAATCCCGCTTGACCCCTGCGGAAAGGTGATCCCAGGGCAGGATCTCCTCCGGAGACCTTTCTCGTTGGGCGTAAAAGGAAGGGGACAATCCGCTCTGTTCAAAGGCCCGTTCCCAGATTTCGGGTCGGAAGGTCTCGGACCAGCCGTCAAAACGGGCACCGGATCTCCATGCCCGCATCAAAACCTCCCCCATTCTGCGGTCCCCACGGGCGAACACGGCTTCCATCACGCTTTGATCCGGCCGGTTCCAACGAATGTGGATGCCCGGCCGGCGCAATCGAGCCTTTAGCCGTTCCAGCCGGTCCTCCATCTCCTCCCGGGAGATCTGTCCCACCCATTGGAACGGAGTGAGGGGTTTGGGGACAAAAGTCGCAATGGACAAGTTGATGGAGGACTTGGAAGGTTTCGCCAGTTTCCAGACCTCCAGGCACAGGCGCACCATTGCATCCAGATCGTCTTCGGTCTCCGTGGGGAGGCCGATCATGAAATAAAGCTTCAACAGGCGCCATCCCAGTCCGAAGGCCGTGCGGGCCGTGGACAGAAGGTCCTCGTCGGAAATCCCCTTGTTGATCACCTGCCTCAGTCGCTCACTGCCCGCTTCGGGGGCCAAGGTGAACCCCGTCTTGCGGACCCGCCGGATCAGTCCCATAAGCTCCGGCGTCAAGGTCCCCACCCTCATGGACGGCAGGGAAACCGCCACCTTCTCGTGGGCGAAACGGTCCATGAGGCCGGTGAGCAGGGGAACAATCCGGCAGTAGTCCCCCGTGCTCAGAGACAACACCGACAGCTCTTCATACCCGCTGCGGGCCAGGGCTTCTTCCGCCTTTTGCAGGATGGTGCCGGGGTTCCTCTCTCGGACCGGTCGATAGATGAACCCCGCCTGGCAGAAGCGGCATCCGCGAGTACATCCCCGAGCGATCTCGAGGCTGAGCCGATTGTGAACAATGTCCACCATGGGAACCAGAGGCGTATCGGGGATGGGGGAGGTCTCATCGAGGTTCCGTATGATTCTCTTTCGAAGTACGGACAGATGGGGATGGCGGGGCCGGAGGGCTCGAATCGTTCCGTCGGCGTGATAGGAGTCGTCGAAAAAGGAGGGGACGTAGATCCCCGGGATGGCGGCGACGGTCTCGAGGAATTCCGTTCGGGTTCCCTGAGAGGCCTTCCAGGACTCGAAAACCTGGATGATTTCCGGCAGGACTTCCTCGGCCTCGCCCAACACAACGAAATCAAGGACCCGAGCCAGGGGTTCGGGATTGTAAGCACAAGGCCCGCCCCCCACCACCCACGGCATTCCCTCCCGTCGGTCCTCTGATGCCGCGGGAATGCCCGCCAGGTCCAGGGTGGTCAGGAGATTGGTGTAGCTGAGTTCGTACTGGAGACTGAATCCGACGAAGTCGAAAGCCTTCAGGGGCATCCCGGACTCGATTCCGCGCAGGGGTTCCCCCGATTCCCGGAGTTTGCCCTCAAAGTCGGTCCAGGGGGTATAGACCCGGTCGGCAACAACTCCCTCCAGCCGGTTCAAGAGATGGTACAGGAGACGGAGTCCCAGGTGGCTCATCCCGACTTCATACACATCGGGAAAGGCCAGCACAAAGCGGGTCGAAGCTTTCTCAAAACTCTTCCGATAGGCATTCACCTCGCTGCAGAGGTAACGGCCGGGCTTGAGTACCTCAAACAGGAGCCTTTCCGCTAAGGGCAAGTCTTTTCTCGGGGAAGGGGTCATTCCATACCGCCCATCATGATTTCCCGGGGGTGCCCGCCCCGACTCGGTTGTACAAAGGGGACATGGCTCGCAACATCTTCACGACGGCCTCGAGGGTCTCCGCAGTCTTGTAGATCTCGTCCCGGGTGTTTTCCTCCCCCATGCTGAACAGAAGGGTTCCCAAAGCCCCGCCCCCCAGGACTCCCATGGCTTCGAGGACATGGGACGCCTTGGCGGTGATGGACATGCAGGCCGAGGCTCCCGCGACGCTGATGCCGCGCATGTCCATGTGTAGCAACAGGGCCTCTCCTTCCACGTAG
>JARKQW010000193.1 GCA_029974695.1 Syntrophobacteraceae bacterium
TGGTGGGCCAGTTCGAAGCGGCCCCTTCTTTCCTTGATGGCGCCGGTGAAGGCTCCCTTTTCATGGCCGAACAGCTCGCTCTCGAGGAGTTCCTCGGGGATCGCCCCGCAATTGATGGGCACCAGGGGCTTGTCTCTTCGATCGCTGTTGAAATGAATGGCGTTGGCAATGAGTTCCTTGCCCGTGCCGCTCTCGCCCATCAGGAGCACCGTCGAGTCCGCCTTGGCCACCCGCTGGATGGTTCGGTAGAGGGCCTGCATGGGCGCGCTTTGGCCGATGATGCGATCGTAGCGGTACCGATCCTGGAGCTAGGAGCGCAGGAGCACGTTTTCCGTTCTCAGAGCTTTGAGCTCCGCGGCCCGTTGGATCAACAGGACGATTTCGTCCAGCTTGGCGGGCTTGGTGAGATAGTCGTAAGCACCCTTCTTCACTGCCTGGACGGCGGTCTCGATAGTGCCGTATCCCGTGAGCAGAATGACACTGGTGTCGGGGAAGTTGCCGGCAAAGTGATCCAGGACCTTCATGCCGTCCATGCCGGGCATGACCAGGTCCGTGATGACGATATCGTAGCTCGCTTGTCGAGACTTCTCGATGGCCTCGGCCCCGCTGGAGGCCAAATCCACGTTGAGTCCCTCTTCCTGCAAGCCCTCCACAATCAGTTGGAGAGTCACCGGCTCGTCATCAACCACCAGGATAGTGGGGGAATATTTCATAGACCCCTGTTCTTCGAAATTCCATAATGAATCTCACCCCGCCCGAGCGCCCGAAAGCACCCATGATGTATGGCGGAAAATCTATCATACTCGAAGATTAATTCAAGAATGCATTCGCCCGGATACTTGTGGGGTCAAGCCCGCTTGGGCCTTAACCCGAAGCAGCCCGGGACTCGAGTGGAAATAGAGATGGACCGATTGAACCCCCCGACGAATGAAGTACGCCTCCATTTCGTCAAAGAGGACCGGGCGGGAGGGCCAGGTGTACTCTTTTTCCCGGGTCAGGAACCCCTTCCAGATTTCTTCCGTCTCCCCGTGCCTTGCGAAGACTTCCTTCTTGGCACTCTCACACAGGAACATGGCGCAGGACAGGGGCCGGATCTTCCAGAGGCAGCCTTCGGGGCCCAGGTAGACGCAACGGTTCGTCCGATTGGGACGCTCCAGGGGGGCAAGCACCCGGGACCCTTCCTCCACCCCCGTCACGAGAAAATGAACCACGTGATCGGCAAAGAAGGTGAAAATGCTCTCGAAGCCGCAACAGGCGCTGAGCCGGGTTTCGAAGCAAGCATCCCGGCATCGTTTGGCGAAATAGCGGGCCTGGAACTCCTCCAATTCCTCCCGGAACAGGAGGTAGGGCTGAATCCGGGCCTCGAGCCGCCGGATTTCCTCCGGCGGCAATTGACTGAGGATCGTTCGTATGCCCTGGATGGTGTTCCACTGGTCCCGGTTGTATTCTCCGGAAACGGGAAAGCTCATGAGCTCCTCGTATTTCCAGGTCCCGGGAGGACTACCCGAACCTGTTTTTTCTTGGTTGTCAAACCCGGCAGGTTCCTGCAAGAATCCGGGGACTCCTCCGGCCGGGCAGGGACCTGCGCCCGGGGGAGACTTCCATCCTCAAGATTCAAGTTGCGTCCCCCCAGAGAAAAGGAGGTCCCCTTGACCGGTGTGTCCGTTGTCTTCGTTACCGTGGGAAATGCCGAAGAGGGAACTCGGATCGCCCAGACCCTCGTGGAAGAAAGGCTCATCGCCTGTGCCAACATCCTCCCCAACGTTCTTTCCGTCTACCGGTGGAAAGGGGAGATCTACCGGGAGGAGGAACGGCTTCTCATCCTCAAGACCTCGTCCGCCCGGTTCCCGGCCCTTATGAAACGCATCCGGGAGCTGCACAGCTACGAAGTGCCCGAGATCGTGAGTTTTCCCCTGACCGACGGCCTGCCCGAATACCTGCAGTGGGTCCTGGACAACAGCCGGAACGAGGGAGACGGATAACCCGAACGACCGGGGACTTTCGAGGAGGGGTATCGGCTCTCGGGCTATTCCGGCTTCGAAGCCGTTCGCCGGGGATCCCACCGGAAGACCTCTCGAGGGGACCGGCTACCGAGGGTCTTCCAGCCGGATGCGCACCGACGCCGCGTGAGCGTGGAGCCCCTCGAGCTCCGCAAGGCGCACGACGGCTTCGGCGTCCCGTTCCAGGGCCTTTCTCGAATAGGAAATCACGCTGGTTCGCTTCAAGAAAGCCTCGACCCCCAGGGCGGAGGCAAAACGCGCCGTTCCCGCCGTGGGAAGGACGTGGTTGGGACCCGCAAAATAGTCCCCCACCGCCTCGGGGGTGTTTTCACCCAGGAAGACGGCCCCGGCGTGCTCGATTTTTCCCACCAAAGACCAGGGGTCCCGAACCTGAAGCTCCAGGTGTTCCGGTGCGATTCTTCCCGCAAGACTTGCCGCCGTATCGAGGTCTTCCACCAGGAAAACGGCTCCATAACGATCCAGGGATTCACGGGCGATGGTCTTTCGGGGCAGCCGGTTCAGCTGCCTTTCGAGGCACTGAACGGTTTGTTCGGCCACCTTCCTGCTCGGGGTGATGAGGACTCCGCTGGCCATGGGATCGTGTTCGGCCTGGCTGAGGAGGTCGGCGGCCAGGTAGTCCGGGTTGGCGTTTTCATCGGCGATGATCAGGATCTCGCTGGGACCGGCCAGCAGATCGATCCCCACCTCGCCGGACACCATCTTCTTGGCAAGGGTCACGTATGCGTTTCCCGGCCCCACCACCACATCCACCCGGGGAACGGATTCCGTTCCGTAGGCCAGGGCCGCAACGGCCCAGGCACTGCCCATCCGGTGAATGCGGGTCACCCCCACCTCTTCGGCAGCCGCCAGCAGATGAGGATCGATGCTGCCGTCCCTCCGAGGAGGCGTCGCCAGGGCGATGTCCTTCACCCCCGCCAGGCGTGCGGGAACCCCGTTCATCAGCACCGAGGAAATGAGGGGGGTTTCCCCGCCTTTTCCTCCGGGGATGTAGAGACCCGCGGCCGAAACCGGCGAAATTCTCTGCCCCAGAAAGGTCCCGTCGGGCTTGGTCATGAAGTAGGAGGATCGAAGCTGCTCCCGGTGGAACCCCTCGATATTGGAGACGGCCCGCCGGAGAATGTCCAGAAAGCCCGCATCCACCGCCCGGCATGCCTCCCGGATTTCTTCCCGGCTCACGGTCAGGTGCGATGCATCCAGGTCCGGTGCGTCGAAGGTCCGGGTGTAGCGAACCAGGGCCTTGTCCCCGTCTTTGCGAACCGCGTGAAGGATTTCCAGCACCTGTTGTTCCAACCGGGGATCCACCCCCGGTCTTCGGGAGGCGATCCCCTGGAGGAGCCCCTCCGCGTCCGGGGAGGGATAGGAAGTGATGGTCAGCATGTCATTTCTCCTCCGTTGCTACCACGAATGCGTCCGGGAACCCCCGGCCCCGGAGCTGTTGCAACTCCTGCTGGGCCACTACGAGGTCGTTGAAAGCACCCACCTGCACGCGGAAGAAATTCTGTCCCCGGTTGCAGAAGGTGGACACCTCGACTTGATTGTAGGCCTTGGCCATTCGCGTTTTCAGACGAGCGGCATTGTCCGGGTCCTTGAACGACCCGATCTGGACGGCAAAGGACCCGTAGCGGAACGACGGCAACGGATCGACCCGCCAGTAGAGGTTCTGCCCCACGTATTGCTCCCGGGCCACCTGGACGGCCTCGACCCGCACCCGGGCCACTCCCTTCCGAGCCGTGCCCAGCTCCTGGGCCGCACCCCGGGACAGGTCGATGATCCTGCCCGCCACGAACGGACCCCGGTCGTTCACCCGCAGGATCACGGACCGGTTCGTCTCCAGGTCGGTCACTTTCACGTAAGTCCCCAGGGGCAGGGTCTTGTGGGCCGCCGTCATGCCGTTCATGTCGTAGGGTTCCCCGCTGGCGGTGGGGTTCCCGTGGCACTCCTTGCCGTACCAGCTGGCAACTCCTTCCTCCACGTAACCTTCCGCGGTGGGAAGGGGGTAGTACCAGATTCCACGGATCTGGTAGGGCTTCTGGCTGCGCAGGCCCGGGGGGGGAGGTATGGTGGGAGAAGGGGGAGGCGGTTTGGCGCAGCTTTCGAGGAAAACGAGAACAAGGAAACCGAATCCCAAGGCCAATCTCAGGCCGGACCTTCCCTGAAACCCCGCGGCGCGGGCACTCTGGGAGCAGCTGGCGGTCTTCAAAGAATCCGGCCCTCCTCGACTTAGAAGGCGTCCCCGTCGGCTTCCATCTTGGCAAGGTCTTCAAAGCGCATGTCCATGCCCAAGATCCCCACAATCTCCTCCACTTCGTTCCGGATGGGAGCGGAAACGGTGATACACAGGGCCCCCGTGTACCGGGACGTATAGAAATCCGTCAGGTGGACCCGGCCGTTTTTCATGGGTTCGATAAACCAGGGCCGGTCGGAGAGGTCTTCTCCCACCCGGGCGCTTTCGTACTTGGCCTTGTCCACGATGTGGGTGATGTTCCGGGTGATCTTGATCCCCTGGGCATCGGTAATGTAAATGTACTGGATGAAGGGGTTGAGGTCCAGCAGGGTCTGGAGAACGGCTTCCTGGCGCCCGGAATCCATGCTCCGGACGGCCTCGGATTCCACCACTTCCTCCACCATGTGGGCGGCCAAAGCATAAGCCTTCTGCTTGAGCTGGTCGAACTCGCTGACGAAGTACTCGGAGAGGTAACGTCGAGCCCATCGCTCGAGTTCCTCGTTGGAAATGGACGTGTTCCTTCCCTGTTCGTACTCCTTCATCACCCGCTTGTGGATCTTGAGCACCCCCGGGTGGCGTTTATCGAGCCTGCGATCCCCTTCGAGTTTGAGGCGGTTGTTGACCCAGTAGGCCACCCCGGCCACCCCGGACTTGTCGGTGATGATGACGCTGATGGGTCTTTTGAGGAGCTTGCCGGTGTCGAAGATGTTGTAGATCTCCTCGTGCTTCACCAGGCCGTCGGCGTGGATCCCCGCACTTGTGGCGTTGAATTCCTCGCCCACAAAGGGATAGTTGGGGGGGATTCGGTAGCCCAGCTCTTCCTTGAAATACTCGACGGCGTCGGTGACGGCCGTGGTGTCGATGCCGTGCACGCTCCCCTTGATCCCGATGTATTCCATGATCAACCCTTCAATGGGGGCGTTTCCCGTCCGCTCCCCGAAGCCCAAGAGCGTGCCGTTGGCCCCGCTGCAGCCGTAGAGCCAGGCGGTGGCGGTGTTGACCAGGACCTTGTGGAAATCGTTGTGCCCGTGCCATTCCAGAAGGTGCCCGGGCACCCCGGCATCGTCGATGAAGGCGCGCACCAGCTTGGGTACGCTTCTGGGGAGCGCCGAGCCGGGGTAGGTGACCCCAAAACCCAGGGTGTCGCAGAGGCGCATTTTGATGTCGATGCCGCTTTCTTCCCGCAGCTTCATGAGCTCGATGGCGAAGGGCACGCAAAAACCGTACACGTCGGCCCGGGTAACGTCCTCGAAGTGGCAGCGGGGAACGATGCCCTTGTCCAGGGCGGCTCGAACGATGCTCAGGTACTTGGCCATCACCCCTTTGCGGTCCGCCTTCAGCTTGAGGAAGATATGATAATCCGAAACGGAAGTCAGGATGCCGGTCTCGGGAAGGCCCGCCTCGGCAACCAACCGCAGGTCCGACTCCACCGCCCGGATCCAGCCCGTGATTTCGGGGTACCGGTACCCTTTGGATCGGCAGAGGTCCAGGGCCTTTCGGTCCTTGTCGGTGTAGAGAAAGAACTCGCTCTGGCGGATGACCCCGTTGGGCCCCGACAGCCGGTGCAGGAAGTCGAAGATGGCGCCGATCTGCTTGACCGTGTACGGGGGTCGGGCCTGCTGACCGTCCCGGAACGTGGTGTCGGTGATGAACATGTCTTCGGCCGGGTCGATGGGGAGCAGTTTGTGGTCGAAATCGATGCGGGGGACTTCCTCGTAAGGGAAGATCTCCCGCATGAGGTTGGGCTCGTCCACCTCCATGAGACTGTGGCGCCAAAACCTCGAATGCTCGTGATCCAGGACCTTCTTCTTGGAATTCCACCGAGCCATGAGACTAACTCCTCCGCTCTTTTTCAACCTTGACGCACAGCTCCAGGAGCTGGCGCACGTCGGGTTCGGAAGGCGCCCCACTCATGAGGCACGTGGCCTTCTGGGTCTTGGGGAAAGCGATCACGTCCCGGATGGACCCGGAACCCGTGAGGAGCATGATGAGGCGGTCGAGACCGAAAGCGATCCCGCCGTGGGGGGGAGCCCCGTAATGAAGCGCTTCCAAGAGAAATCCGAACTTCTCCTCCACTTCCCGATCCGTCAAACCCAGGGCGCGGAAAATCCGTTCCTGGATGTCCCGGCGATGATTTCGGATGCTGCCTCCGCCGATTTCAATCCCGTTCAGCACCAGGTCGTAGGCCCGGCTCCTCACTCGTTCCGGCGCCGTCTCGAGAAGATCCAGGTCTTCCTCCAGGGGAGCCGTGAACGGATGATGCACCGACGTGTACCTCTTCTCGTCCTGGTCCCATTCAAACATGGGGAAATGGGTGACCCACACGAACCGGTATTCCCGGGGATCCACCATCCCGGCTTGCTGCCCCAGGCGCACCCTCAGGTTTCCCAACGCGTCGTGAACCACCTTCCGCTGGTCCGCCACAAAAAAG
>JARKQW010000313.1 GCA_029974695.1 Syntrophobacteraceae bacterium
CCCGTGAGAATGCTCCGAAGCGCCCGCATAACCTCTCCCGGATGCCTCATTCCCTTTCCCTTTGCCGGTACCCTTCCTTTTTGAGAAATCAAGGGAGTATCTCGAGGTCCTCGAGCATCTTCCGATCCTGTTTCACTTCCCGACCCGCCACGGTCAGGAGAGGCCCCATCATGATACCCGTGGCCCCGGCATAGAACACCATGGACTGCAGGTCCCTCAGGTGCACCCTCCCGGCACAAACCCTCACCTCGGCCCTCGGGTTCATCAGCCGAAACATCGCGATGTTGCGGATCATATCCAGGGGCTTCATGGGCTCGAGCTGCTCGAGCCGGGTTCCCGGGATGGGAATGAGAAAATTCAGGGGAATGGAATCCACCTCCTCTCGGGCCAGGCAGGCGGCAAATTCCACCCTCTGTTCCAGGGATTCCCCCAGGCCGAGAATTCCGCCGCAGCAGATCTCGAGTCCCACTTCCTTTACGGCCCGCACCGTGGCCAGCCGCTGAGAGTACGGGTGAGTGCCGCAAATGCTGGGATAATGGCTCTCGGCCGTTTCCAGGTTGTGATGAAACCGCCTGAACCCTGCTTCTTTCAGGATCTGCAGGCGATCCCGGTCCAGGCAGCCAAAAGAGGCACACCACTTCACCCGTGAGTCCCGCTCCTCCCGGATGGCCTCGCACACTTTCCGAACCCCGGCTTCGCTGAGGGACTCTCCGCTGGTGACCACCCCGAAAAACTCCACGGGAAGATCGCAAACCCCTCGATAAGCCGCCAGGATGTCCTCCGAGGAGGCCAGGGGCGTTATTTCCGCCCGGGTGCGATGGTGCGAGGATTGGGCGCAAAAGGCACAGTCTTCTTTGCAGGCTCCGCTCTTGGCGTTCATGATGGAGCACAGAATGGTCCTGTCTCCGAAATACCGACGCCGCACCCTGGTGGCTGCGGCCAGCACCTCGGGGATGTCGTCCCGGTGACAGCGCAATACGGCCAGGGCCGTCTCCGGGGAAATGGCGGAGCCTTGTTCGGAAGCTTCCTTCAAGTCTTTGAAATCCATGGAGCGCATCACGGTTCAACCTCACCTGGTTCGTTCGTATTTGCATCAGCCCGGGGCGCACGCGAGAAGATGAATTGTAGCACCCTTTTTCCCGACAACCTAGGCCGGTTTTCTCCAAGAGGGACCCACGCCCCCGTGTCATGTCTCTGAAGCCACTTTTCCCTTGACACCTGCGCAAAACTGTTCCACTTGCTTTTATTGGTCGGAAACAATCACCGGAGTCATGCCAGGCGCAAGCCACCCAGACTCGATGCGGGAACTGGGTGGCTTTTTTATGGGAGGAAAAGCCCATGAGGCTCCTCATGATCGACAACTACGATTCCTTCACCCATAACCTGGTGCAGCTGTTCTACCATTTCCATATCGAGGTGCTCGTGTACCGGCACGATGCCGTCACGGTGCCCGAGATCGAAGCCATGGCCCCTCACTGGATCTGCCTGTCTCCCGGTCCCAAAGATCCTTCCCATACAGGCATCTGCAAGGAAGTGGTCGTGCGTTTGGGCCGGAGGATTCCCATCCTGGGGGTGTGCCTGGGAATGCAGGTCATCAACGAGGTGTTCGGCGGCCGTACTTGCCGGGCGCCCATTCCCGTGCACGGCAAGAGGAGCCGGGTCCACCACCAAGGATTGGGGGTCTTTCGAAACCTCCCATCTCCCTTCTGGGCCGCCCGCTCTCATTCCCTGCAGGTCATACCCGGGTCCGACGAACTCGAGGTGGTGGCTTTCGCTTCGGACGGGGTCGCCATGGGGATTCGGCACCGATCCCGGCCCATCCACGGGGTGCAGTTTCATCCCGAATCCTTCCTGTCCGAATTCGGTTGGG
Source organism: Syntrophobacteraceae bacterium (assembly GCA_029974695.1). Taxonomy (GTDB): domain Bacteria; phylum Desulfobacterota; class Syntrophobacteria; order Syntrophobacterales; family Syntrophobacteraceae; genus JAGPLX01. The sequence continues at coordinate 1,871 of JARKQW010000313.1, forward strand.
AACTGGCGGCAAATTTCCTCGAGACCTGCCCGGCCTGGGCGAAAATTTCCGATTCCCTCCCAAAGCCCGCTTCCACGCCCTGGAAACCCGACCTCTCCTTTCTCCCGGTTCCCGGTGCGTCGTGATGCAGACCGTTCACTTGAGCAAACATGGGCTTTCCGTCCCTTGCAACGGGGACGAAGACTTTCTCCGGCACGCCCGTGCAATTGCGCAAACCCCTTGCAGTGTCGTCTTGCTCAGCGGGGGCCCCTTGTGGGACGGCGACGAAAACCGATACTCCCTGGCCGCCTGGGACCCATTCCTCCTCTATCGCGCCAAAAGCGGACGCTGTGAGCTGACGAGCTCCCGGGGGACGGTCTCTTTCGACGCGAACCCCTTGGAAATCCTGGACGAGGTCGTCGGGACCCTCAGACCGGAATTCCCCCTCGTCGCTCCCCCCTTTTCCGGCGGAGCCCTGGGTTACCTTTCCTATGACTTGAAGAACTGCATCGAACGGTTGCCGCAAACGGCCCTCGACGACCTGGACCTGCCCGATCTTTTCCTTCTCTGGCCCCAAAGAATCCTTGTCCACGATCGTCGGGAAAACCGGTTCACCCACCTTGAAATGACGCCGGAGGGCGAGGCCCCCTCCCCCCCGTCTTTTCTCTCCGCCATTCCCGGCTCCTCCTTCCCCGGGGCTCTCGGGGCGGGAACCCTCCGCAGCAATTTCACGCGTCCCGAGTACCTGGATGCGGTTCGGGCCGTTCGGGAATACATCCTAAGCGGGGACGTATACCAGGTGAACCTGTCCCAACGGTTCCGCTTCCCCTTTCGAGGCGATCCTTTTCGCCTGTGGACCGCTTTGTTTCAAAAGAATCCCGCGCCGTTCTACGCCTTCGTGAACGGAGGGGACCATTGGGTGCTCTCGACATCCATGGAACGATTCCTTTGCCGCAGGGGAGGGGTCCTGGAAACCCGGCCCATCAAGGGAACCCGCAAAAGAGGCCGGGACGACGCCGAGGACACGGCCCTCAAGCTGGATCTGCTCGATGACCCCAAGGACGACGCCGAGCTTTCCATGATCGTGGATCTCCTTCGAAACGACCTGGGGCGAATCTGCGCGGGTCGAAGCGTCCGGGTCAAAGAGCACAAGCGCCTCGAGACTTACCAGAACGTGCATCACCTCGTCTCCGTCGTCGAAGGAGAACTGCGGCCCGGGGTGAGCCTCGGGGACATCCTCCGGGCGACGTTCCCGGGAGGGTCCGTCACGGGATGTCCCAAGATCCGTTCCATGGAAATCATCGATGAGCTCGAACCCACGGTCCGCCACGTGTACACGGGTGCCATCGGCTACTTCGGGTGGCACGACAATATGGACTCGAACATCGCCATCCGCACGGCCCTGGTGCACAACGAGCAATGTTATTTCTCGGTGGGAGGCGGGGTGGTGTATGATTCCCGGGAAGAGGACGAATACGAGGAGACGTTGCACAAGGCGAGGACCTTTTTCGAGGTCATTCGGGAAATGGGAGTCGAGATCCGATGAAGGAACCCAGGGCATCTCAACCCATCGTTTGGCTCAACGGAGAGTTTCTTCCCCTGGATCGCGCCGGGATTTCTCCCCTGGACCGGGGATTTCAGCATGGGGACGGGCTGTTCGAGACCCTCCGAGCGGAGGCGGGCCGCCCGCTCTATTGGCGGGACCACGTGGACCGGCTCCTGGCTTCGGCAAGCTTTCTTCGCATCTCCATGGATCCATCCCCCGATTGGCGGGGGCTCCTGCGGGAGATCCTCCAACGGAACCGGCTGACGGAAGTTCCCGCCAGGATCAAGATCCTGGTGAGCCGCGGGGTTTGCGAGGACCCCGGTCTGCCCCGGGGATGCAGCCCCAGCCTCTGTGTCCTGGCGGTGCCCTACCTTCCGCCCTCCCCGGCCCTCTATGAGAAAGGGTGGAGACTGCACGTGGCCCAAGAGGGGTTTTCTTCCCCCTTGTCCCCGCACAAGACCCTGAGCTACCTGCCCTTTTGGACGGCGAGGCAGGAAGCCCTGGACCGTGGGGCCGACGAAGCCGTCCTTCGGGACCCTGCCGGGATGGTCACCGAAACGTCCGCCGGATCGATCCTTGCCCGAAGCGCCGGGAGGTGGTGGACCCCCGAGGCCCGTCTTCAACTTCCGGGGATCACTCTGAAACAGGTTCGAAGACGCATTGAACAGTCAGGATAAAGCGTGG
>JARKQW010000346.1 GCA_029974695.1 Syntrophobacteraceae bacterium
GGAGAGCAACCTGAGCGCCGAGGTGGGGGGATGACGGAGGGGCGGGGCTTCCCGACAGGGACTCCGCCCATCTTTTCCCCTGCCCCTTTTGATTCCCCTAAAGCGATAAACTCCGGGGGGCTTGGGGGGCGGAGCCCACCAGTGAATCAGCTCCCATAGACCTCTGCCGGTGTGCGGTAGCCAAGAGACTGGTGCAGCCTCCCATGGTTGTAGAGATCCAGGTAACTGCCGATTCCCGTGACGGCGTCCATAACCGTCTCATAGTCTCTGAGGTAGACCTCCTCGTATTTGGCCGATCGCCACAGCCGCTCGATGAAGATGTTGTCAAAGGCTCTGCCCCGGCCAGCCATGCTGATGCGGATCTGCTCACCAAGGAACAGAGGGTCCTTAGGCACTGACGGCCGGTCTTCGCTTGCATATGGCCAGCCAAGCCATTGCGCAGGTCAATCCCACAAACACGTTGATCATCCCCAACACGAACAACAGGTCGCTCCCGGCCAGGGAGACGATGATCATGCCCAGGCTCCCCAGTATCAATCCGAAGCAGTTGATGAGGGAGGAGGCCGCCCCCGCGTCCCCCCTGTGCTGCTCCAACAGTAGGAACGTCCCGGCCGGGCGAACGCAGGACCCCATGAGGGTGGCCGGTAACAAGGCCAGAGCGAAGAACATCGGACCGGCGTCGCCGAACGCGGCGACCAGCAGACCGGCCAGGGCCATGATTCCGAAGCAAGCAACCACGATCGAGCGACGGGGGTAGTATCGCGACAGGACCAGGTAAAGAATCGGTCCCAGGAGCATTCCCACGGCGTTCAGGGCGAAGTAGAGGCTGTACGTTTGAGCCGAGAGGCCGAAGATATCCTGGTAGATGTACGAGGAATCGGCGATGAAGGCCAGGGATGCAAGGCTCACCATGGAGAAGACCAGCAGCAGGGAGCTGAACCCGGGATTGCGGAGCACCGCGCCCAGGCGGCACAGGGCCTGCGGCACGGTGCCTTGGAAACGCGTCCGCAGGGTCTCCTCGAGGAGCAGGCACCCGGTGAAGGATAGCAGGCCGATCAGGCCCAGCACCCAGAACAGCCCGCGCCAGGACATGAGCCGGAGAAGGAATGCGCCCAGCACGGGAGCCACCGTCGGCGATATCACAACCATCGATTGCACGATGGAGAGCACCGACTCCCTTCTCCTCCCCTCGTACACGTCCTTGATCATCGCCGTGGCCACGGCGGAGGCGGCGCTTCCTCCGACGGCCTGGAACACCCGGCACAGGAGGAGCATGTAAATGTTCGCGGACAACGCGCACCCGGCGCAGGCCAGCATGTAGATCGCCAAGCCGCTGAGGAGCGTCGGCCGCCGCCCGTACTTGTCGCTCAGCGGGCCCCAGAACAGCATGCATAGACTGAAGGAGATGAAGAACAGCACCAGGGTGAGGTTGGTGAGGGCGGAGGACACCCCGAAGTACTCCCCCATCCTGGGCAGCGCAGGGAGATACAGGTCGGTGGAGAGGGGGACGAAGGCCGACAGCACCGCGAGCAGGGCGATCAGCCCCTTCTCGCCCAAGTATCTCTGTCCAACTACCCCGTGTGCGCCCATCCGGAACGGGGTCGGCTTACCCCCTCCGTCGGATCTGGCTCGTTGGTCTTCCGTTTTGCGCAGGCTTACCATGGATGGGGGGGCCGTCTCTCAGTGCTCCGAGCGGGATGAACGGAACTGCTGGAACCAAGGGCCGTCAAGTGAGAGGAAACCGGTTTTTCCAGCCGAAACCGAGCGATTCTCGATGGGCATTCCCCATCCAAGGGCGCTCCCGCGGCGGGCGGGGACGGGGCCCCGGCCGTCCAGGACGGTTCGCCTGCAGGCCCAGGGGTGAGCTTTATGCACACCCATGCAAGGGGAAAAATCGCTCATCCGGGGTCGAGGCTTTCGGGTAGCAGGTGTTGTGAATTCTGTCAAGGACCGATGGGTGCCGATTTCTCGGTAGGTGAGGACGGGAACCACCCCCGGCCCGGCAACCGCGGCGGTCCCAAGGGTCGGAATGGGTCTTCCTGCGCCTCGTCCCGATGGCGGAGCGCTTCAAGCAAACTATGGAGTGCACAAAGGCCCTTGGCCGCCGTTTTTGTCGTATCCCTGGATTGAGTGATTTTGCCGGCACGCATCCCGTTTCGTCATTCCCGCGCAGGAGGGAATCCGGAAGGAGCGTTCCCACCCACTGGATGCGCGCCGTCGCGGGCATGACGCCCCGATGCTCTCGGGAGCGCTCAACGCAGGATCTCGATTCCCCATTTTACACGGGCAGGGTGATGCTCAGGGTCAGTTCGTGGGGATGCTTCTGCTCGAGGGCGATCAGTCCCCCGTGCCGGTGGATGATCATCTTGGCCAAAGGCAGGTCCAGCAGTTCCGGGGGGGATTCGTGGGAGGTGAAGGGGTAGAAGAAATGGTCCATATCGTCCAGGGACAGCTGGATCCCCGAAAACTGCATCTCGAGGTTCAAGGCGTTCTGTCCCAGGTAGGTACGAATTCGCAATCTTGTCCCAAACCGGCACTGGTTCAGCAGCACACTCAGGATGCCGTCCAGGGCGTTTCGGAACAGCAGGGTATCGATGGGAACCAGGGGCAGGGTCGGAGAAAGGTTGAACTCCACCTGGATGGATCTGCTTTCCAGGAGCTCTCCCTGGTCCTCGATCACCGAGCGGATGAGCTGATTCAATGAGGACTTCTCCGCGGCGATCTCGATGGGTTTCAGGTAGGAAAGGGTCGTCTCGAGGATCTTCTCCAGGCGAGCCACCTCTCGGACGATAATTTCCACTTTGGGGCGGTACACCTCTTCGTCGGGCGGAAGACTCCGGAGAAGACGGCGGGCAAAGCCCCCGGCCGAAACCAGCGGGTTGCGGATTTCATGGGCCAGGCGGGCGGAAATCTGGCTGAGGGTCCTCAGTTCCTCGGTCTGGATGATCTGGTTTTGCAGCCGGTGCCGGTCGCTGACGTTCATGAGAAACCCGTCCACGGTTTCCACCTTTCCCTCTTCATCCAGGACGGGGAGCGCGTGGTCCACGACGTAGACCAGGTTCCCCTCCCTGTCCAACACCCGGTATTCCTCTTTGAAGGCCCGTCCCTCTTCCAGGCAAAGGTCCATGAGGGGCCATATGCGGGGCCGGTCTTCCTCCCAGACCTTCTCCTTCCAGAAGGCTGCGTCCTCGAGGACCCGGTTCACGGGAACCCCCATGAGGACCTCGATGTAGTGGTTGATGAAGATGGTCTTGCCGTCTCCCAGGGTTCGGTACACGACCAGGGGCACGTTTTCCACCAGGGTTCGGTATTTTTCTTCGGATTCCCTCAAGGCCCGGGTTCTCTCCTGCACCATGGCCTCCAGGTTGTCCGTGTAGTCCCGGATCTTTCGCCGGGATTCGTCGAGGGAAGCCAGCATGTCGTCCAGGGCTTCGGCCAGCACCCCCACCTCCCCCGAGGGGTAGGATTTGATGGGCTTCACCGGTTGACCCTGGGCGATGGACCGGGCAAAGGAGATCATTCTCCCGATGGGCCGGGTGAAATAGCTGCTGATGACGTAAATTCCGCCGACGGAGAGGAACATCCCGACGATCCCCACGCCCAGCATCACCCAACGGTAGCGGGTGAGCAGATCGAGGGTGGCCGTCCGGTTGACGCAGAACTCGACCAGGCCCACCCGGTTGCCCTTGTAGTCGTGAACCGTTCTCACCAGGATGGCGTACGGCTGTCCCTGGAGATGCTCGAGGAGGATCTCGGGCCTGGATTCCCGGAAAACCCGAACATACAGGGGGTCGGTCCGTTGGAAGGATCGAGGAAAGGTGGTGAGAACACTTCGAAAGGCCGTTTGAGACTCGTCGGGAACCAGGATCGAGACCTCGATGTCGAACTGTTTCTTCATCCCCTGCATCAAAGTTGCGCCGAAGCTGAAACCGATTTCAACGGTGCCGATGATGTTGCCTTCCTGGAACACCGGGGCCACACCCCGAATGCCGTATCCCGTGAGTCCCTTTTCCAGGCCGAAGACCTCCTTTCCCGTGAACAGGGCGTCCAGGATGGTCTGGCGGTAGCTCAGTTCGTCGCCGAATTCGTAGAGTCGCTGGAGTCGAAGAAACATGCGGGGAGGAAGGATATGGAAGTTGAACTGGCTGATGCCGTAATCCTCTTTCATGAACAGGTAGGCGGGGTAGCACAGCTGGATGAGGCGAAGGCGGTCCCTTTCGGCAAGGGCGCTCACCACCTCGGGGTTTCGGGCGAAACTGGACGCCAGGCTGACGGCCCACCGGCCTTGGAGGGACATGTTGTGATCGAGGGCCCGATCATACCCGTGGAGTCGTTCGCGTTCTTCCTGCCCGATGAGGACGTCCTGGCTGATGATGGCCAGGGCGACCAGGGAAAAGGTCCCGAAAAGGGCAAGGAAGAGGAACGGAATGCCCAGACGATAGCGCAGAGGCATATCGCGTAGTCGGCTCATAGGGTCACCTTCCCTTCGGGCTTCCGTCCCATCTGCGTCGGGACATGGATTTCTCCTCCCCGGGCGGGTCCCCGTGGGGCCCCCTCCCCGGAGGCCGCCTCCTCCTGCACCCGGGGCGGGCAGGCGGCGGGCCGGATCCTTGTGGCGTCCCGTGCTACGAGGTTTTCCGAATGAGGTCCAGGGAGCTTTTCAGCCGCTCGAGCACGGTTTCCTTTCCCAGCACATCGATGATCTCGAAGAGGCCGGGACTCACGGTGGTTCCCGTCAGGGCCACTCGAACGGGCTGGGCGATCTTGCCCAACTTGATCCCCAGTTCCGTCACCACCTGCTGAAAGACCCTTTCGAGGCCTTCTTCAGTAAAGGTTTCCAGTTGATCCAGGGCCGAGATCAGCTTCTCGAAGGGCTGTTCCATGGCCCGAGTCAGGAACTTCCTGGCCGCCTCGGGGTCCGGTTCCACTCGATCCACCAGGAAGAACCTTAGAGCATCCG
>JARKQW010000355.1 GCA_029974695.1 Syntrophobacteraceae bacterium
GTGGTGTTCCATTCCAAGATGGGAACCAGCTGGGAGAAAATGGAGCGATTTTCCGCCCTGGCCCGGTGGATCGGCCAAAAGCTGGCGCCCGAAACCCTTCCCATCATTTCCCGGGCGGCCCTTCTCTGCAAGGCGGACCTCCTGTCCGGGGTGGTGGGGGAGTTCCCCGAGCTCCAGGGAGTGATGGGACGAGCGTATGCGCGGTTGCAGGGAGAACCGGAAGAGGTGGCCCGGGCCATCTTCGAACACTACCTGCCGGTGCGGGCCGGCGGTCCCATCCCGGAAACCACCGCAGGAGCCGTCCTGAGCATTGCCGACAAGATGGACACCATCGTGGGGTGCTTCGGCGTGGGACTCATTCCCACGGGCACCGCGGACCCTTTCGCCCTTCGCAGGCAGACCCTGGGAATTATCCGGATCATCCTGGAAAAACCCTATCGCCTTTCCCTGACCCAATTGATCAATGAAGCCGTTCCGCCCCTCGAATCCAAGATGACGGAACCTCAAGAAACGGTGAAAGAGGGGGTGGTCGAGTTCTTCCGAGGCAGGCTGCACCATTTCCTGGTAAGCCAGGAAGGGTTTTCCCCCGACGTGGTGGAGGCATCCCTGGCGGCGGGCATCGAAGACCTGGTGGATGCCGTCCGGCGCACCCGGGCCCTGGCGGTCTTCAAGGCCCGTCCCGATTTCGAGAGCCTGGCCACGGCTTTCAAGCGGGTGGTGAACATCATCAAGGAACCCGAGACGACGCCGGTGCAACCGGAACTGCTCCAAAACGCCGCGGAACAGGCCCTCTTTGCGGCGTTCAAGGACGCCGAAGGAGTCGTGGAAGGCTGCCTGGCTCAATCGGACTACTCTGCAGCCCTGGAAGCCATGGCCCGCCTGAAGGAATTCATCGACGGGTTCTTTGATTCGGTCCTGGTCATGGACAAGGTCGAGGGCGTTCGCCGCAACAGGCTGGGGCTCCTCACCCGCATCCGGGACCTCTTCGCCCGCGTGGCGGATTTTAGAAAGATTCAAACGGGCTGAACCAGGCCCCGAGGGGAAGGCTGGGAAGCTGGGGCCCGGGAGGGAGAAAACCCCCTGCCGGTGCCCTCGATTTCCCACCGTCCCGACCTGCCGCCTCCCGGCACTCCAATTTCTTATCCCCTATCTACCTCGAGCGATCAGCCTTTGGCATTTTGCCATTAGCGTTGAACTTTCCAGCAGTTGAGCTGTTTTGGCTCCCACCCAACAGGTGACCACTCTGCCAAAGAGCGAACGGCCAACGGCGAATCCCTCGATTAGGCCCCGGTCTCCCTCCAGTTCAGGGCGTTGATCACTCCGTGACAGCGACAACTGGTGGCGACGAGATGGTTTCCCGGGGTTTTCAGGACCTCTTCATGAAGGCCCTCCAGGGACCTTCCCGGATATCCCCCCACTCCCGGAGCCAGTTGTAGGCTGCGCAGGACATGGGTGCGAAAGCCCGGGATTTCCAGGCGGCTCAGTTCCTCGTAAAGGTTCCCGGGCCGCGCTTTCTTGGTGTAGGTGCAGATCTCGTCGGGCTCATCGCACCCATCGGGACAAACAAAGGCGGCAAAGCTCGTGTAGATCGTCTCCTCCCCGCTTCTCAGGGGATTGGGCACCCGAGGGTCGATTTCTCGGGGCAAAGGGATCGAGGAAGCGGCCCTTGGAGGTTCCAGCCGACCCAACAGCCACCGAAAGGCCGCGTGCACCGGGACGGCGGGGATGATCCAGACTTCCCCGGGCACCCGGGCATCCAGGAGAAAACCGATCGCGTCCCGGGCCACGATCTTGAGGGACCCCCTTTCCTGGATCCCCCGGGTCTTTTCTTCTCTTTCTTCCACGAGGACAAAAGAAGCCCGGGGAAACCTCTTTTCCAGTCTCTTCCAGGCCAGCATACCGAACTTCCCCAATCCCAGGACCCAGATCTCCCCGGGAGGCAGCAAGTCCGCCACTTGTGTGAGGGAAAAATCTTTCATTTTCTCTTTTCCTCGGATTTGATACATTCCCGGAACAAAGTTCCGAGCCTCCTCTTTCGGCATGCCGCCGACATCCGGACTCGGGGGAAAGGCCGAGAAGAAAGGATTTCCCGCCGGGTGTCCGAGGCTTGATTCCGGGAGCACGAAAAAGGTCAAGGACCGCGGACATGGGTAACATATTTAGTATTCTCGATAAGATCGCCGAAGAAAGAATCCTGGAAGCCATGGAACGGGGGGAGTTCGATGATCTGCCGGGAAAGGGGAAACCGCTCCGGCTGGAAGACGACAGCCAGTTGCCCCCGGATCTGCGCATGGCCTACAAGATCCTGAAGAACGCCGATTGCCTCCCTCCCGAGGTCCAGCTGAGAAAAGACATCCGGACTGCCCAGTCGCTCCTGGCCGGAATCCAGGACGCTCAGGAGAAGTATCGGCAGATCCGGAAACTCAACTACCTGATCATGAAATTGAACATGAGCCGCCGGGCCTCCGTC